>UQGS01000016.1 GCA_900540685.1 uncultured Catenibacterium sp.
AGTGGACACGCCTATAAGAATAAGGATTGCCTAGCTTATAGGTGGAGACTTAAATTTCAATCTTCTTAAACGGAAGCGTAAGCATCCTAGAAGCCTTGACTTCAAATACGGAGTATTAAGTCGAGGTAGTTCACGCTCTAAAAAAGACTATGAATCATCATAGTCTTATAGAAACATTGATAGTAATCCAAATGCAAAGAAGATAAGAATGAGATAAATCACAACCTTTAAACTCCATTTAAATATATAAAACATAATAATAAATGGAAGAAATGCAAGAAAGAACACCATAGATAATAATGTACCTAACATAATCATCACCTCATTCTTATTATAATATTATTTTCCAGAATCTCCATAGTTTTTAAGTACTCTAGCACTTGGGTCATCTACGTTACAGTTTTCCCAAGTTTTATTAGGCATCCAGAAGTCTTTGATCCATTTTGCTTTTCCTGGATAATAAGATTCAAAGATATCACGATATAATAGAGATTCTTTAGTGAATGGTGTACAGTAAGGATATTTATCCTTCGCATTCTTCACATCTTCATCTGTATATAATGAGTCAGCATATTCTTTTAAGTAATCCACCATAGAATGTCCTACTGCATCAGAGAATGCAGCTTTTTCTCTAAATAAGATATCCTGAGGAAGATAGTTTAAACCTTCAAAAGCATGTCTTAATAAATATTTACCTTTATTGTATGTGTTCATCTTCTTTTTAGGATCAATACGCATTGTATAATCCACAAAATCAAGGTCTGCGAAAGGAACACGTCCTTCTAAGGCATTGGCACTAATACATCTATCCGCTCTTAATACATCATACATATATAATTCACGCATACGCTTCTGAGATTCCTTCTGGAACTCTTCAGGACTAGGTGCGAAGTCTGTATATTTATAACCAAATAGTTCATCACTGACTTCACCAGTTAAGATAACCTTTAGATCAGTATGTTTATGAATATATTTACATAGAAGATACATACCAATACTTGCACGAATAGTAGTAATATCCCAAGTTTCTAATGTACGAATCACTTCTCTTAAAGAACCTAATACATCTTCTTTAGTCATAATCACTTCTGTATGATCAGTACCTAAGAATTCAGCGACTTCTTTCGCATACTTTAAATCAATCGGATCTGTTTCCATACCAATCGCAAATGTCTTGATAGGTGTATCGGTAATACGCTGACCAATGGCACATACTAAAGATGAATCCAAACCACCAGATAATAAATAACCAACAGGCGCATCACTCTGTAATCTCTTCTTAACTGCTTCAATTAACTTAATTCTTAAGTTTAATGCGATTGTTTCTACATCATCATTGTGCATAAGTTTTACATCAGCCACATCATTGAAGCATACAAACTTCTCACCATCATAATAATGTCCTGGTGGGAAAGGCATGATTTCTTTACATACAGGCATCAAAGCTTTGGCTTCAGAACCAAATGCGATAGTGCCTTTTTCAGTATATCCATAAAACATTGGACGAATACCAATTGGATCTCTGGCAGCCATCATCTTATCAGCATCTGCATCATATAAACAGAATGCATATTCACCATCTAGATATCTTACAAGTGTATCTAAACCATATTTTCTATATAAAGGAATTAATACTTCACAGTCACTAGAAGACTTGAAAGTATATTCATCCATAATATTCTTCTTTAATTCTGGGTAGTTATAGATTTCTCCATTACATACCACAATAGTATTATCATCAGAAAATGGCTGCATACCATTTTCACTTAAATCCATAATAGCTAATCTATTGAAACCAAAAGTCTTATCAAATAATCTAGAAGTCTCAATCATATCTGGACCTCTACCTTCAATTTTTCCTAAAGCTTCATCAAATACATCGATTTCTACTTCCGTAGAACCCATTGTTAGAAAACCACACATTTACATCTTCCTCCTATACTTGAGTCAAAAAAAACTCGCTTTGTGGTGCGAGTATCTTACTAAGTCGTTGAGTCTATAACTAAGTACAGACATACTTCAAAGAGCATGCGATACCCGCCAGCGGTAACGTCGCTGAATGAACGTTCTAGCCTACTTGCATAATGCTTTGGGTAGACAGCTCAGAGGTGTTCTTCGTCTATAACTCAACTGTAAGTCTTCCACCATCACTTACTCGCTCGAGTCTCTGTTATAGATTACTCTCCTCGTCTTCGCCTTTGTTGGGTCTAAGTATAGTACAAACATTTAGTCAATGCAATAATAAATTATTATAAATGTATTAAAATTTGCTCATTTTTTAGTAATATACTAATGTATGATTAATAATGTCGTTTAATGATAAAAAATGAATAAAGATTTTAAGTATGGTAGAATAGAGATAGACAAGGAGGAAGTGCCATGAAAGCAAGAACTTATTCCATCATAGAGTTTAAGAGAATACTAGAAAACAATGGCTATAGATTCCTTAGACATGCGAAAGGGGACCATTGTATTTACTCTAATGGTGAACGTACTATCACTATTAAGAGGACACATGTGAATAAGATGATTGCCCGTAGACTTATTAGAGAATATGGTCTGAAGGTAGATGATTAGCATCTCTATTCACAAAACTTAAGCATGTAAATAACCTCTAGGCTATTAACCTAGAGGTTGTTTGTGTGTTGTATTTCTACTAATAAATTGAGATTTATTATGAAATTGTGATAATTGATTACTTATCCAGACATATAGATTTCCATGATATAATTCTTATGTGGAACAACCGTATACGGTAGGTGGTTATCCTTGGTCGTAAAGACGAAGGTACGCAACCCTTCGTGATTCTTCTCTTAAGTTGAAAACGGAGGTGATGCCTAATGACAACGTATGAAATAATCATGATTATGTTAACATGTTTAACACTGATCATATCTTTATTGATACTTGTTGTTAGATTACTTCTTATTATTATCGATAAGAATGAAAAAAAGTAACTACCTCGTCAGTGGAAAAGTTGAGGTAGTTACTTTCTCTGCTTAAATCCAAGGACAACCGCTTACTGATTGTTCCATCTTTCGTCTTTATTATAGTTTAGACCAAATCTAAAGTCAATATTTGTAGCTATGAGCGATGCTCATAGTTTTTTTGAAAAAATTTCACTTTTTTTGAGAAAAAAACCATCTTCTAGACGTATAGGTTAGTAGAGGGCCAAAGGAGGTGGTATTGTGAAATGTCCTGTATGTGGTAATGAAGATGAACACTATATCAGCTACGTCAATAAGAGACCTTATTGTAGAAAGTGTATAGCGTTTGGACGTACTTATTTAGATGAAGCTTATCCAATACATACGACTCCTTTAATAATGACTGATGCGTCCTATCATCTTTCTTTTACCTTATCGTCCCGCCAGCAGTTCATCTCTGAACAACTGATCATGAATTATGAGAATGCCACGAATTCTATTGTCCTTGCTGTATGTGGCTCTGGTAAAACAGAAATCTCTTATGCAATCATCAAGCATGTGATTGAAAATGGTGGACGTGTCTGTTTCACAATCCCTAGAAGACAATTGTGTATTGAATTACATGAAAGAATTCAGAAGGATTTTCCTCACCTAACCATTGGTCTTCTATATGGGGGTTATAAAGAAAATTTAGATGCCCCTTTAATCATTTGTACAACGCATCAGCTCTATCGATTTGTATCTTCTCCTTTTGATTTAATTATCATGGATGAAGCAGATGCATTTCCTTTTTATGGAGATGATGTATTGAATTCCATCTTTTATCATGCCTCTAAAAGCTATATTAAATTATCCGCTACATTACTTGAGGAAGATATTCATGATGAATGTGTCATGATCATGAATCGACGCTACCATGGTCATGATCTGCCGGTTCCTCATATTTATATCATTCCTCAATTTTTGTGGCATATATCCTTGAAATATTGGATTAAGAAGCTATTAGAAACTCACAAAAGAGTGCTGGTTTATGTACCTAGAAAAAGCGATGCATTATATTATGCGGCTCTTCTTAAAGATACATATAAGGTGCAGGGTGTGAGTTCTGAGTCCCCTTATTTAAATGATTATACAAAGGATTTTAAAGAAGGAGTATTAGATGTCTTAATCACAACAACGATATTAGAAAGAGGAATCACAATAGAAGATGTACAGGTGATTGTGTTAGAAGCAGGAGATCGTATATTTGATGAAAGAACATTGATACAGATTGCTGGAAGAGTAGGAAGAAAAATAGGATATGAGGATGGAAGGATACTACTTGTAGATGACCATTATTCAAAGGCGATGAAGGGATGTATCAAAACCATACAGAAGCTCAACAGGATGTCTGTTTGATCTGTTTATCCTCTATTTCTAAATCATCCTCTTTTCATCAATTGTTTACCCACCACTGTATCTGTTCCTCCTGTTTATCTTTATTTAAGAGATTAAACATTAAGACAAACTTTCAAGGTTATCCATTACGCATATTATATGCTTACAATGATTTCTTCCGTACCCTGCTTTTTCGTTATAAGGGACAATATGACTATGCTTTAAAGGATGCTTTCTTAGATATGTACAAAAGAGAACTACAAAGACGCTACAAGGATTATTTAATTGTTGTTGCACCAAGTGCGTCAAAGGCTAATGATGTGCGTGGTTTTGCCCCAAACCAGGCCATTGCGATGACAATTCATTCTCATGTTTTCAATGGACTTTATAAGAAAGTAGATTATAAACAAAGTGATCAGTCTTATACGCAAAGAGCAGGGATACGTGATGTGATTGGATTAAGAGGTGGTGCTTTTCTTGAAAATAGGAAAATACTGTTGATGGATGACGTGATGACTTCTGGAGAAACTATCAAGACCTGCCTTGAATTAATTGAAAAAGAAAAACCCCAGAAAATCGAAATACTGATACTTTCTATGAAAGAAAAATACCTTGTAAACTTGGGAATAATTAAACAAGCAAGGAGTATATAAAATGGTTTTGTTTTTTACTGTTTGTATGATATAATGTACTCGATTTTGTATTGAAAGGAGACACATCATGCCTAGTAAAAAACAAGAAATTAGAAAACAAGTAAAGAAAAAGTTAAAAAAGGAAGGAATGGAGCATCAGGAACTCAATCAGGATGCTGAAATCGTCGATTTAGGCGATCATCGTGGGGATGATATCATTGTAGAATCATTTGATGATATCAAGACAGATGCAAAACCATTACCATTCTCTACAACACCTCAGAAAGAGAAAAAAGGAATTACTGGCCGTATTAAAAGCATTTTTTCACAGGACAGTTCTATTCTACGTAAATTAGAAAAACAGGCAGATGAAATTATTGCGATAGAACCTCAGGCACAGGCGATGAGTGATGAAGAATTATGCGCTCAGACTCAGTTCTTTAAGGACCGTCTTGCAAAGGGTGAAACATTAGATGATATTTTACCAGAAGCATTTGCAGTTGTACGTGAAGCAGCTTACAGAGTACTAGGACTCAAAGCCTTCAAAGTACAGTTAATGGGTGCTATTTCACTTCATAATGGTGATATTGCAGAAATGAAAACAGGTGAAGGTAAAACTTTAACATCAATCTTCCCAGTTTATTTGAATGCCTTAGATGGTAAAGGCGTTCATGTAGTAACAGTTAACGAATATTTAGCACGTCGTGACTGTGAATTAAATGGTCAGGTTTACAAGTTCTTAGGCTTGACTGTTGGTTTAAATGAAAGAGAACTAGATGCAGATGATAAGAGAAAACAGCATGCATGTGATATTACATATACTACAAATGCTGAATTAGGATTCGATTACTTACGTGATAACATGGTGACTAACTATGAAGATAAAGTACTTCGTCCATTACATTATGCATTAGTCGATGAAGTAGACTCTATCTTAATCGATGAATCACGTACTCCATTAATTATCAGTGGTGGTAAAAAGAAGACAGCTTCTATGTATGTATCTGCTGACCACTTCGCTAAGAGCTTAAAGAATGAAAAGGATTATCAGGTAGATGTTGAAAGTAAGACATGTACATTAACACCTGATGGTATCGCAAAAGCAGAAAAAGCATTTAATGTGGAAAACTTATATGATCCACAAAATACTGCTTTAGTACACTATATCAACCAGGCACTTAAAGCGAACTATACAATGACTAAGGACATTGAATACATGATTGCAACTGAAGATGGCAGCCATGATATTAGAAATGCCTCTATTATGATCATTGACCAGTTTACTGGACGTGTTATGCCAGGTCGTGCTTATTCTGATGGTTTACATCAGGCTATTGAAGCAAAAGAAGGTGTACCAATTAAAGAAGAAACTGTTACACTTGCCACAATTACTTATCAGAACTTCTTCAGATTATTTGATAAGTTAGCTGGTATGACAGGTACTGCAAAGACTGAAGAAGAAGAATTCCGTCAGATCTATAACATGCGTGTTGTAGTTATTCCTACAAACAAGCCTGTTATTCGTGATGATAAACCAGATTTAGTATTCTCTAGCAAGAAGGCTAAATATGCAGCTATTATTAGAGAAGTAGAAATGCGCCATGCTTATGGTCAGCCTATCCTTCTTGGTACAGTGGCTGTAGAAACATCTGAAATCTTATCTAAGATGTTAAGCGCTAAAGGTATTAAGCATAATACATTAAACGCTAAGAACCATGCTAAAGAAGCTGCTATTATCGCTAAGGCTGGTGTGAAGGGTGCTGTTACTATCGCTACTAACATGGCTGGTCGTGGTACTGATATTAAGCTAGGTGAAGGCGTGGCTGAAATTGGTGGTTTAATGGTTATTGGTTCTGAACGTCATGAATCTAGACGTATCGATAACCAGTTAAGAGGACGTTCTGGTCGTCAGGGTGACCCAGGATGTTCACAGTTCTTTGTATCATTTGAAGATGAATTGATGCAGAGATTCGCAAGTGAAAAGATCAAAGCTCTCACTGATTCATTCATGGATGATGAAGCTATTGAATCTAAGATGGTCACTAAGTCTATTGAAACTGCTCAGAAGCGTGTAGAAGGTCAGAACTTCGATATGCGTAAACAGTTACTAGAATATGATGATATTATGCGTCAGCAGCGTGAAATCATGTATAAAGAAAGAGATGATATCATGCGTTCTAAAGACTTATCAGACATCATCAAGGGTGAATTCTTAACAGCCATCGAACTAGATATTCCTAAGTTCACTAATAATGAAGGTAAGAAGCCAGTTGTAGATGTAGAAAAATTCTTAAGCTATGTTGGTAAGAACTACATGTTATTAAGTGAATTAGTGGCTAAGAATCCTGATGTAGCTGTGAATGATCCTCAGAAGATCATTGATGCAGTGAGTGAAGTAGTCTTCATGAGCTATGAAAACAGATTCAATAAAGATCTAGAAGATTCAGTAAAACTTGATTATGAACGCCGTGTTCTTTTAGGTATCATTGACCATACATGGATCAACCATATTGATGCAATGCAGAAACTTAGAAATGGTATCTACTTAAGAGCTTATGCACAGCGTGATCCTCTTCAGGAATATACAGAAGAAGGTTTCTATATGTTCGAAGAGATGACAAAATCTATTTCTCAGGAAATTGCTCGTAACATTGTCCATATGGGTATCCGTCCTGGTACAGAAGCAGAAATGAACATTCCAGAAATCAAGGTTGAACTTGAATTTAAATAATGGAATTATATGAAATCAAAAACGGGCTGGAAGATGCCCGTTTATTATTAGACCAATTATATGTTTCTGCAAATATTGAAGTACTAAAAAGAGAAATAGAAGGACTGACTGTACAGACAATGGACGAACATTTCTGGGATGATCAGGCACATGCCACTAAGGTATATGCTCATCTAAATGAAATGAAGAAAGTGGCTGATACAGATGATTCTTTAGAGGCAAGTTATAAAGAACTTCTTGAAGTTTATGAATATGTCAAGGATACAGAAGATCCTGACTTCATGGCTTCTTTAGAAGAAGATTATATGACGTTCCATAAGAACCTAGATGAATATGAAAAGACATTATTATTTGATCAGGAATATGATCATTCTAATGCGATTGTAGAAATTCATCCTGGGGCTGGAGGAACTGAATCTCAGGACTGGGCTGAGATGCTTATGCGTATGTATATACGTTATGGCGAAAAGAAAGGATGGAAGGTTGACGTTGATGATTATCTTGCAGGTGATGAAGCAGGATTAAAATCATGTTCTATCCGTTTTACTGGTTATAATGCGTATGGTCATTTAAGAGCAGAGAAGGGTGTTCATAGACTTGTACGTATTTCACCGTTTGATTCATCAAAAAGAAGACATACATCATTCGCGTCTGTAGAAGTTTCACCTGAAATTGATGATGATATTGAGATTACAATTGATCCTAAGGATCTCCGTATTGATACATATCGTGCATCTGGTGCTGGAGGACAGCATATCAATAAAACTGATTCAGCAGTCCGTATTACGCATATTCCTACGAATACAGTTGTTTCTTGTCAGTCACAGCGTTCACAGTTACAGAATAGAGAACAGGCTATGTTGATGTTAAAGAGTAAATTGTATTTATTAATGCAGGAAGCTCATGCTGAAAAACTATCTGAAATTCAAGGTGAAAAGAAGAATATTGAATGGGGATCTCAGATTCGTTCTTATGTTCTTCATCCTTATTCTATGGTCAAAGATAACCGTTCAGGTTATGAATCAAATGATCCAAAGAAAATATTAGATGGTGAACTTGATGATCTTATTTATGCTTATCTAAGATCTCAGGTTAAGGAGAAAAATAATGAGTAAAATACATTCTGCAAAGAAATTAGTCATTGATTTTATTTTAGTTATGTTAGGTAATGCCATCATGGCTCTTGGTACAGCAGGATTTGCGGTACCAGCTAAGATCATCCTTGGTGGAGCTTCAGGTCTTGCCCTTGCATTCCAACATTATGTGTTCTATGTTCATTTATCAACACTTGTACTTGCTATTAACGTTATCGCATTTATTGTTGGATATATTGTATTAGGTAAGAAGTTTGCAGTAGGCACACTTGTTTCCACATTTGCTTTCCCATTCTTCTTAGCACTATTTGAAAAGAGTCACTATCTCACTCACTTAACTAAGGATACATTACTCGCTGCTGTTTATGCTGGTTTCCTTATTGGTGTAGGCTTAGGACTTGTATTAAGACTTGGTTATAGTACAGGTGGTATGGATATTCCACCATTACTAGTGAATAAGTATACCGGTCTTTCTCTAGGATTATTAATTAATATCTTTGATATTGTGATCCTAGTGATTCAGATTCCATTCTCAAATGTTGAAGAAATCCTCTATGGTATTATTACTGTAGTTATTTCTACATATATTATTGATAAGATGATGTTACTTGGACAAAATAACATCCAAGTTATTGTAGTATCAGAGAAATATGAAGAAATTGCGGAACGTTTGATGAAGGATATGGATCGTGGATGTACATTCCTTAATATCACAACAGGATTCATGAAAAATGATTCCAAGGCTGTCATGGTTGTTTTCAACAGACGTGAATATGCCGCTTTCCATGATATTGTGAAAGAAATGGATCCAGAAGCATTTGAAATCACAAGTGAAGTCCATAGCGTGAATGGTAGGGGATTCACTTTACCAAACGTTAATCTAGAAAGATGGTCAACTAAAGAAAATTAAAATAAATCATTAATTATAATTTGTATGTGTTATAATGGGGAAACAAAGGAGTGTGATGTTATGCAAGAAATGATAAAACTTGAAAACGTAACAAAAGTTTATAAAACTGGCGTACGTGCTGTAAATGACATGTCACTTACAATCGATGCCGGCGAATTCGTTTATGTCATCGGTCCTACTGGTGCTGGTAAATCCACATTTATCAAGC
This sequence comes from uncultured Catenibacterium sp., assembly GCA_900540685.1. GTDB lineage: Bacteria > Bacillota_I > Bacilli_A > Erysipelotrichales > Coprobacillaceae > Catenibacterium. Next base: position 9,880 of record UQGS01000016.1, read on the forward strand.
TTCTCTATCGTGAAGAAAAAGCAACACAAGGTAAAGTTGTAGTAGATGGTACCGATGTATCTCGTATCAAGAACTCTAGAGTCCCATTTTTTAGACGTAAAATTGGAGTCGTGTTCCAGAACTATCGTCTTCTACCAAAAAAGACAGTATTCGAAAATGTCGCTTTTGCGCTAGAAGTAACTAATACACCAAAAACTGAAATCAGAAAAAAGGTTCGTAATGTACTAGAACTTGTAGGGCTAGAAGACAAAGCGAATTCGTTCCCACATGAATTATCAGGTGGGCAGCAGCAGCGTGTAGCGATTGCTCGTGCTATTGTCAATCAGCCTAAGGTTCTCATTGCGGATGAACCAACAGGTAACCTAGATCCTGAAACATCTCAGGGAATCATTGAATTATTAGAAAGAATCAATGATGTCCGTCAGACAACTGTACTTGTTGTTACACATGACCGTGAAATCGTTCAGAGAAATAAGAAGAGAACTATTCTTATTGAAGATGGTTGTGTTACAACAGACACAAGTTTAGGAGGTTATCAGTCATGGAATTTGTAGAAGAATTAAAAGCAATGCCTAAGCATTGTAAAACTGCTTTCCAGAATATCTGGAGAAATGGTGTAATGTCTATTTCATCTATCTTTGCAGTTACGATTACATTGATCTTGATTGGTGTTGTATCAGTCATTGCTATCAATGTGAATCATATGACTGTCAATATCGAAAACAGCTTAAATATCTATGTTAAGGTAGACCGTGGTGCGACTGATGAACAAAGTAAAGCTGTAGGTGATGAAATCAATAAATTAACTGGTATTAAGAAGGTTAATTATTCAAGTAAAGCAGAAGAATTAGAAAAGCTCATTGAATCACAGGATAAGAATTCAAGACAGCTATTTGAAAACTATCGTAGTGATAATCCACTTGGCGATGCTTATATCGTAGAAGTCAAAAATGCAAAGAATCTTGATAAAGTTGCGAAACAGATTGGCGATATCCCTTGTGTAAAAGAAGTCACTTATGGTGGTTCTTCTACAAATAAGCTTGTAGATATTCTTGAATCAGTACGTAATGGTGGAGCTATCTTTGTGGTTGCACTTATTGTGGTTGCTCTCTTTATGATTGCGAATACTATAAAAATCACTATTACATCTCGTTCTACTGAAATCTCAATTATGAGAATGGTGGGTGCATCTAACTGGTATATCCGTATTCCATTCATGTTAGAAGGGGTATTTATTGGCCTTATTGGTTCTATTGTGCCTTTAGCTATCTTAGCTTATGGTTATAAGTTTGCTTATGTGACAATGACATCATTGATGTCTTCAAACTTGATCACATTTATCCCACCTTATCCATTAGTATGGCAATTAGGCGGTTTCTTAGCATTACTTGGTGCTGTCGTAGGTTTAGTTGGTTCATTCTTCTCAGTACGTAAATTCTTGAAATTATAACTGCACATATGTGCAGTTTTTTTGTAGAATAAGAGTGAGGTGATAATCATGACAGAAAGAGAACTCAAAGAGAAATGTTATATGGAGGCACTTGATGGAAGTATCTCCAATGTAAAGGTTGTACTCAATCATATGAAGAAGATTGATTTACAGGAAGGTATACTTGAAGAAGCTATACTAAATAAAGATCGTATGCGTACAATATTGCATCTAGAGCTTGCTTTAGCGGATTATTGTATTCTTCTAAGAAAAATGAAAGAAAACCAGTTTGTAAACTATTTGCCTCAGATGAGTAAAGATGTGAATGCACTTATTCACTGTAATCGCTTTGAGTATCATGATCATGTGATTATCGTTTATTCACAAAGAGGAGAAGAGGATATCGACATAGAACATCTGATTTCTTTTGGTGAAGACCTCTTAGAAAGATATGGTTTAAATGTGTAAAATTTAAATCATGCTTATTGAATTTCAAAGTGGATAATGCTATTATCTTTGAAGTATACGGAGGATGAAAAGTTATGAAAAAAAGACCTATTGTTTTATGTATTATGGATGGTTACGGATTAACTGATAGAGTTGATGGTAACGCAGTAAAGCTTGCTAATACACCTAATCTTGATGATTTAATGGCAATGTATCCTACTACAACTATTAAAGCTTGTGGTAATGCTGTTGGTTTACCTGAAGGACAGATGGGTAACTCAGAAGTTGGTCATATGAATATTGGTGCAGGACGTACTGTTTATCAGTCACTTACTTTAATCAATAAAGCAATTAATGAAGGTACTTTCTTCAAAAATGAAAAATTTGTAGAAGCAGTAGAAAACGCTAAGAAGAATGATTCTAAGTTACATATCTGGGGATTATTATCTAGCGGAGGAGTTCACTCTTCAAATGAACATATCTATGCATTATTAAAGCTTGCTAAAGAAGCTGGTTTAACTAAGGTTTATGTACACGCATTCTTAGATGGACGTGACGTAGCACCTGATTCAGCAGTAGATTTCGTTGGAGAACTTGCTGAAGAAATGAAGAAGATCGGTGTAGGTGAAATCGCATCTATCTCTGGTCGTTACTATGCTATGGACCGTGATAAGAGATTTGACCGTGTTAACTTAGCTTATGAAGCAATTGTTGATCATAAAGGAAACAGCTTCACTGATCCAGTACAGTTCGTAAAAGATTCTTATGCTGAAGAAGTATTTGATGAATTCGTTGTACCAGGTTACAACTCAGCTGTAGACGGTGCTGTAGAAGATAACGATTCAGTCATCTTCGCTAACTTCCGTCCTGACAGAGCAATCCAGATTGCTACTGTTATGACAAATCCTGATTTCTATGCAGATAAGGGATATACACCAGCAACTAAGAGAAATGGTATCTATTTCGTATGTATGATGAAATATGCTGATTCAGTAAATGGTCATGTTGCATTCGCATTACCTGAATTAACTAACACATTTGGTGATTATGTATCAGCTCAGGGATTAAAGCAGTTAAGAATTGCTGAAACTGAAAAGTATGCCCATGTAACATTCTTCTTTGATGGTGGAGAAGATAAGGAAATCGAAGGTGCTAAGCGTGACTTAATCAACTCACCTAAGGTTGCTACTTATGACTTACAGCCAGAAATGAGCGCTTACCTTGTAAAGGATAAGTTAATCGAAGAATTAGATTCTGGTGAATTCGATGTAGTCATCGTTAACTTCGCTAACTGCGACATGGTTGGTCATACAGGTGTTATTCCTGCAGCTATCAAAGCAGTTGAAGTTGTTGATGATTGTGTTGGTGAAGTATATGAAAAGGTTGCTGAACTTGGTGGAACTATGTTAATCACTGCTGACCATGGTAACGCTGAAAGACTTCTTGATGAAGAAGGTAACCCATTCACAGCACATACTACAAACGATGTACCTTTAATCGTAACAAACTCTCACCTTGAATTAAAAGAAGGCGGAAAACTTGGAGACTTAGCTCCAACTATGTTACAGCTTCTAGGACTTGCTATCCCAGAAGAAATGGATGGTACAAGCCTTATTAAATAATTGAATTTCTAAAGCGAGACGTCATAGTTTCGCTTTTTTTATATTTGTGGTAAGATAGTCGAAAAGGAGAAATGAAAATGAAGAAATTACTCATTTTATGCCTTTCTTTTATGCTTTTAGGCTGTAGTACATCTTCAGTTAAAAAAAAGAGTGTAAAAGGTATTAAAGAGATACAATATACAGAATTAAAGAAATTAATGAAAGAAGATGTTTCTTTCATGCTTTATCTTGGTCGTCCTGACTGTGGAGACTGTCAGGCTTTTGAACCAATCCTTGAAGACTATCTTAATAAGCATCCTAATGAAGGTGTTTATTACCTCAATATCAAAGCATATCGTGATGCATCACTTAAAGAAGATGCCACAAAAGAAGAAAAAGAGTTCTATAAGAACCTCTATAAAACATTTGATTTTAATTGGACACCAACATTAGAAGTCATCTCAAAGGGTTCTGTTCAAAAGAAATATCAGTATCTTGATGAAGACTATTATTCAATCAAGGATCGTAGTCAACAGATCAAAAAGAAAAAAGAATTCATTACAGAATTCAAAGTATTTATGAATGATTATTTTAAGGAGTAATAAATTATGAAATGTCCACACTGTCATAAAGATATCAGACCCACAGATCACTTCTGTCCTCATTGTGGTTATGATTTAAGAAGAAACCCACCTAGAAGTACGACTATTCTAGGACGTATGATGAAAGGTTATCTTGTCATCATGTTACTTACGATTGCACTTCCTATGGCTATTGTATTCTATAGTCAGTTCTTTACAGGAAAGTCAATTACATCTAACTTCCAGCAGTCAAATCTCTATGAATTAGGTGAATTAAAGAAAACAGAAGGAGAAGAAGTGTACCACTTTGATTCTTCTAGCGCATTTAAGAAGAAATTCTCTAATGCGGAAACATTCATCAAACCTGCCCAGTCTTATAAGAAATCATTAGAAAAACAGTATGGAAAGACATTTACTGCCACTTATGATTATTCTGTTTATTCTAATAATGATCTCTATACGACTATTACCTGCAAGGCTTCTATAGATGACAATACAACTTTAGTGGTTAAACGTACATATAACCGTTCTAAGACTGATACAATTAAGACCACTCTTACTAAAGAGAATTGTAAGACATTCAAGGATCTTCTTCAGGAAGAAAACAAGGCATTAATGACATCAGTCATTGACCAATCTACATATAATAAACTGATTAAAAAGTTTAATAGTAAACAGAAAGAATTTGAAGCCAATAAAAAATCTCTCGGTCATTATGGCTTAGGTGCTTATATCAATGATAGTGAAGTATCACTTGTTGTTTACCCGGGAAATAACTATAAATCACAATTTAAAGCACAAACAGAAGGTAATCATTCTCTTGCTCGTTAACGAGTATTCCTTAGGGAAGTATGCATAAAGCATGCTTCCCTTTTTTGTGCTCCAATTACAGTCATAGACTGTTTTATATAGATTCTCTCATGACATGTATATGTCTTTTTTTATTATGTAGAAAGGAAAATGAAGATGAATATTTTAAGAAGAATAAGTGTGATTCTATTATCTTTACTTATGATAGCGGGTATCACAACACAGAATATGCGTATTGCGAATGCGGCATCTTACAAAATGGAATGGCATGGTAAGTCCACTGCATATGGCAGTACTGTAGGTAATTTCACAATTGATGGAAGAAGAGCCTGGTGTATAGAACATAAGAAAACAACACCATCGAATCAAACGATGTCAGGTGATTTTTATACAAGCACAGAACCTAAATATGCGAATATACGTAAGATTATGTATTATGGATGGTTTGGTTATCAAACATGGGATGGTATGAATGGTTTAAGTGATGATGAGAAGAATGTCATCATGTCCATGGCACTTTCTCATGCTTATTCTGGTACATCACTTAAACAAGGTAAGATTGCAGATTTCTACAACTATGCAACAGCTCAGCCTGATCCTTTGAATCAGAATAACCTCTTATTTAGTAAGAATGAATTGACAACCTACTATGATTCGAATGCGGGTGTACAGAAATCAGAATCAGTCAGACTCAATGGTCCAAATGGTTATCATATTACAATTAGTACTGGTACAGATAAAGTCAAGGTAGTTAATGAAACAAGAAACCAGACAGGAGAAACAGTGGATATCTATGGTGGAGATACAATGCATTATGAAGCAGATGCCTCTTATACTGGTCCAATGTATTCTGGTTATAAATCAGGTGGTTTTACATTTGCACCATTAATTATTCATAATGGAAATGACAAATACCAGCATATTAGTACCTGGTATACTATTCCTCCAGAAGTGACTACTTTTGCGAATGCACAGTTCCAGGCAGTTATTGGTCGTATCAAGCTTAGAAAGACAGATGTTGGTGGAAAGCTATTAGATGGTGCTGTATTCCATGTTACTGGTAATAACTATGACCAGGATGTTACAGTCACAAATGGTGAAATTGTATTAGATAATCTATTAGTGGGTGAATATACTATTACTGAAAAAGGTGCACCTTTTGGTTATTTAGTTAATACTTCTACATTTAGTACTACAGTCAATCCTGGACAAACATCAGAAGTCACAATTACTGATGAAGCCCCTACAGGAAAAATTCAGATTGAGAAAACAGATGCAGATGGCATCATTCAAGGTGAAGCTTCATTAGAAGGAGCAGAATATACAGTCTATGATTCCCAGAAGAAAGAAGTAGGAAAGATCACTACAGATAAAGAAGGGCATGGTTCTTTAAATAACTTGGTATTAGGCACTTATACAGTCAAGGAAACAAAAGCCCCTGAAGGTTATAACCTTGATCCAAATACTTATACTGTAGAACTCACTTATAAAGATCAGACATCTTCTATTATATTTTCTAGTGTTGAATCTCAGGATAAAGTAAAGACAGGTTATATTGAGATCTTAAAGACAGATACAGACAATCAGCCATTAAAGGGTGGAGAATTTGGAATTTATACGAATAGTGATATGTATATCGGTTCTACACTTTATAAGAAAGGACAGCTTGTGATGTCTATTAAGACAAATGAGAAAGGTATCGCAAAATCTGATCCTTTACCATATGGCTCTTATTATGTAAAAGAAATGAAAGCACCAGGTATAGAAGAAGGCAATAAAGAAAACTTTGTATTATCTGATGAAACACAATATGTGAAGATCTCTAGTGATAAAGTATTCTCTATGACTTTTGTAGATGTGACTGTCACTGCTTCAAAGAAAGATATTACAGGCTCAGATGAAATCAAAGGAGCTAAGATGCAGGTGACTGATATGAATGGTCAGGTCATTGATACTTGGACATCTGGTGAAAAGCCTCATTCTATTAAAGGTTTAACTGAAGGACATGAATATATCCTCACTGAAATCACAGCACCTGATGGTTATGTGAAAGCTGAATCTATTAAGTTTACTGTTTCTAAGGATAAGAAGAATGAAACAGTCGTGATGAAAGATAAGCAGGTTAAGATTTCTAAGACAGATTTGACAGGTAAGAAGGAATTGAAAGGGGCTCATCTAGAAGTGAGAGATGAATTTAATAAAGTAGTGGATTCATGGACTTCTACAGATGAACCACATTATGTCAGTGGTCTAGAAGAAGGTAAGATGTATACACTTATTGAAATCACTGCTCCTGATGGTTATTTAAAAGCTGAATCCATCCAGTTTACTGTATCTACTGATAAGAAGAATGAAACAGTCGTGATGAAGGATGGGCAGATTACAGTCTCAAAGCAGACAATGACAGGAAAAGAAGAATTAGAAGGAGCTAAACTAGAAGTGAGAGATGAATCAAATAACATTATTGATTCATGGACATCTACTCATGAACCACATTATGTGAGTGGTCTAGAAGAAGGCAAGACTTATACACTTATTGAAACAACAGCTCCAGATGGTTATGTGAAAGCTGAATCTATTCAATTTACAGTCTCTAAAGAGAACCAGACAGTAGTTATGAAGGATGGACAGGTTACAGTCTCTAAGACAACAATTACAGGTAAAGAAGAATTAGAAGGCGCCAAGCTTGAAGTAAGAGATGAGAAGGATAATGTAGTAGATTCATGGACATCTACTTATGAACCACATTATGTCAGTGGTCTAGAAGAAGGCAAGACTTATACACTTATTGAAACAACAGCCCCTGATGGTTATGTGAAAGCTGAATCTATTCAATTTACAGTCTCTAAATCAAATCAGACAGTCGTGATGAAGGATGCATCTATTACTGTGAATAAGATTGATGAAGAAACAGAAGAACCTGTATCAGATGCAGAATTCTCTGTATTTGATGGAGAAGGCAATCTAATCGATCAATGGATCACAGATGGTACAGCACATGCAGTGAGTCACTTAGAAGCAGGTAAAGAATATACTCTTAAAGAAACAAAGACACCAAGAGGATATCAAACAGTGGCTGATTCTATGTTTACTGTCTCTGGTGAAGAAGATCTTTCTTTAGAAATCAAAGAAAAGCCAGTATTAGTGAATATCCAGGTGAATAAGATTGATGCGAAGACAAAACAGTTGATCAAGGATAAAGACTTTGAATTTACTCTATATAATGATCCAGATTGTATCTATAGTATTGCATCTGCTTCTTCTAGAGACGGTAGTGCAACATTTAAATCTTTAAGATATGGCACTTACTACATCAAAGAAACAAAAGCACCTTTAGGTTATCATTTATCTGATGAAGTAAAGAAGGTTGTGATTGATGAAAATGTAGAGGGAGATACTTATACATTTGATTATGAGAATAAGCCAATCGAAATCATTATGACAGGTGATTCAACTCATCTACTATCAATTATGGGATTATGCTTAGTCTCTATGATTGGTGCAGTATTCTTTCTTATTAAGAAGAGAATCTAATTATTAGGACTGGGGATTTTTTCTCCAGTCTTTTTCTATTAATATGACTTTTTTTTATTGGGTCCTTCCTATATAATGGAAAATTAAGGAGGGCAAAACTATGAAAATGGTATTTTGTGATATCGATGGAACACTTTATCGTGAAGACAAACAGATTTCACCTTTAAACAAAGAAGCACTTATACGTTTTCGTGAGGCAGGTGGACAAGTTGTTTATTGCACAGGACGTCATATTCTAGAGATGGAAACAATTCTTGTACAGGATGGCTATCCTTTTGATTATCTTGTCTTAAATAATGGTGGGGCTATATTGGATTCTGATAAAGAAACTCTCTATGAAAAACACATAGAAGCACCTATTGGACTCGATATTCTACAATGGGGTGTAGATGCGAATATGTTTGTCCATATGTGTGATGGTCAAAACAGCTATGGCTGTTTTAATAATCAAGCTTTTGCGCATAGTGATATGGGAGATACACCTATACCTGATGACTATATGACATTAATGAAGAAAAGTCCTTCATTCCAGATTATTAGTCTCAATCAGGAAGATATGCAGACTGATCAAATTAATATCATTAAAAAGAGAATAGAAGATCACTATGGAGACTATGTAGAATGTCATCTAAATCTCCATTTTTTAGATATTGTTCCTAAGAACTGTTCTAAGGGATCTGGTGTAAACTATCTTAAAGAGAAAACAAATGCGACAACCTATACAATAGGTGATTCATGGAATGACCTTTCGATGATTGAAGCAGGAGATCATGGCTGTACATTTAATTATGCCCATGATGATATTCAAGAAAAAGCAGATCATGTTTATAGCTATGTCTATGAGATGATCGGTGATATACTAGGGGGAAAATATAATGAGCTGGAGAAATAACTTAAGAGATGTAGAACCATATGTGGCAGGTGAACAGCCTAAGATGTCTAATCTCATTAAACTAAACACAAATGAAAATCCATATGAACCAGGAGAAAAGGTTAAAGAAGCGATTCAGTCTTTTGATCCATTTAAACTAAGACTCTATCCTGATGCAGATGCCTCAAGATTAAGACACTTAATTGCGGAATATCATGGATTAGAAGATAACCAGGTATTTTTAGGTAATGGGAGTGATGAAGTTCTTGCCCTCACATTCTTAACATGCTTTAACGGACAAGATCCTATCCTATTCCCAGATATTACTTATTCATTCTATCCTGTTTATTGTGAATTATTTAATATTGACTACAAGACAGTGGCACTTGATGAGGCATTTAAGATTAATAAAGAAGATTACTATACAAATAATGGTGGAATTATCTTCCCTAATCCAAATGCACCTACAGGTGAATTGATGTCAGTAGAAGACATAGAAGATATCATCAAACATAATCCAGATAGTATTGTGGTGATTGATGAAGCGTATATTGATTTTGGTGGAGAAACAGTTCTACCACTATTAAAGAAGTATGATAACTTACTTGTGATTCATACATTCTCTAAATTCCGTTCACTTGCAGGAAGTAGACTTGGTGTTGCATTAGGTAATGAAGAACTTGTTTCACATTTATATGATGTAAAGAACTCATTCAACTCTTATCCAATTGATGCACTTGCACAGGTGATTGGTGAAGCATCTATTCAGGATAGTGAAGTGATCAAAGAACATGCGAAAAAGATTGTCGCAACACGTGAACGTACAAAAGAAGCCCTTAAAGAAATGGGCTTCACAATGACAGACAGTTATTCTAACTTTATCTTTATTCATCATGATGATTATGATGCAGAACATATCTTTAAAGAATTAAGAAAGAAACATATTATTGTAAGATATTTCAATGCGCCACGTATTAATCAATATTTACGTGTGACTATCGGGAATGATGAAGAGATGGATGCATTCTTAGATGCTGTCAAAGAAATTATTCAAGCATAATAACAGCATAAGGACATAATTAATGATATGATACATACAGATAACGTACTCTTATTTGATCTAGATGGGACAGTACTCAATACTGATGAATTGATCTTCCAGTCATTTAGATATACATTCAAACAATTTCTTCCTGAATATACTTTATCAAAAGAAGAATTACTTTCTTTCTTAGGACCACCTTTAAGAGATTCATTTGCGCGATATCTTTCAGGTGATCAAGTAGATGAAGCTGTACAGGTCTACCGTGACTATAATCGTGAGAAGCACAATGACTATGTCACTCTTTACCCTCATGAAACAGAAGTATTAAAAAAGCTTCATGAGAAGGGAATAAGAATGGCTATTGTGACTACAAAATATAAGGATGCTGCTGTGTATGGATTAAAGTGTGCAAACTTAGATCAGTATTTTGAAGTAGTCATTGGCAGTGATGAAGTCACTCATGGTAAACCTCATCCAGAAGCATTACTCACTGCAATGAAGAAAATGAATGCATCTCATGGTTATATGATTGGAGATAATGTGACAGATATTCAAGCAGGTAAGAATGCAGGTATTAAAACTATTGGAGTCACTTGGTCTTTAAAAGGAACTAAGGCACTTCTTGATGAACATCCAGATTATATGATGGAGTCTTATGATGATTTATATGATTATCTAGAAAGGATGTAGATTATGAAAGATATTATAATTATTGGTGGTGGACCAGCAGGCTTGACTTGCGCACTTTATGCAAGTCGTGCAGGTGCAGATGTCACTATTATTGAATCAGGTGCACCAGGTGGCAAATTAAACTTAACAGCACATATAGAAAACTATCCTGGTATTAAAGAGATGATGGGACCACAGCTTGCATATGATATGTATGAACAGGCACTTAACTTTGGAGCAGAGCTTAAGATGACAGAAGTGAAGGCAATCAGAGATGAAGGTGGTCATAAGGTTGTTGTCACATCTAAGGAAGAACTAGAAGCCCGTACAGTCATTATTGCGACAGGTACGAAAGAAAGAAAAATGGGACTTCCATTAGAAGATGAAATGACAGGGAAAGGTATTTCTTATTGTGCTGTCTGTGATGGACCTTTCTTTAGAGGTAAAGAAGTGGCTGTCATTGGTGGAGGTAATAGTGCGATTGAAGAATCACTTTATCTAGCAGGTATTACAGAAAAAGTTCATATTATTATGAGACGTGATGTATTCCGTGCCGATGACTATTTAGTCAAGAAAGCACTCAATAATGAAAAGATTGAGTTCCACTTCAAGAAGAAGCCTCATGCATTGATTGTAGAAGAGGATACATTAAAAGGCTTAGAACTAGAAGACAGTGAAACAAAAGAACGAGAGAACCTTTATGTACAGGGTATTTTCCCATTTATTGGTTTAGATCCAGTCACTGATTTTGTGAAGGATTTAGGAATCACCAATGCCCAGGGGTATATTGATGTAGATGAACATATGGAAACAAAAATTCCTGGAATATTTGCGATTGGTGATGTCAGAACAAAGACATTAAGACAGGTTGTCACAGCAACCAACGATGGTGCGATTGCAGGACAATATGCGGCTAAGCTTGTAGAAGAGAACTAATGCAGTTCTCTTTTTGAATGCTTTATACCCTTATGATTGTATGTTATGAATTAGTGTCGAAAAACCCATAGGCTTGCCTATGGGGTGAAAGACATATAATTTTTGCTTGAGTTTAGCATAGAGAAGATATATAATATATGTATAAAATAGAAAGGACTTTTTAATTAATGGGAAGACCAAAATCAAATAATGTTCAAATAAACATATCCATTCCTATGGAGTGGAAAAAAGAACTTGAAAACCTTGCGCGTATCTATTCTGTTGAGGAAGGCAAGACTATTACATTTCTTGATCTTATGCGTAGAGGCATTCAGGAAAAATATCAGCTTGGAGAGCAGGATGATGAGTGAAGAAAAATATCACATTGCTTCACACTGTAAATATCTAATACAATATCATATCATATGGTGTCCTGAATTCAGATTTTCGGTTTTAAAAGGTAATGTTGAAAATACTTTAAAACAGATATTACAGAAAATTTGTAACGATTATAATTATCATATAAAAGCACTTGAAGTAATGCCAGACCATGTACATATTTTCATAGATGTGCCACAGACTGTCGCTCCCTGCGATGTGGCTAGAACTCTTAAAAGCATCAGCGCTATCGAATTATTTAAAGCGTACCCGCAGCTTAAAAAGTTCTATGCAGGATGTGGAGCTTTATGGTCAAGAGGGTATTTTGTCTCAACTGTAGAACGCATAAGCGAATCTGCAGTAATCAAGTATATCGAGGAACAAAGATGATAAGTGACGAAGAATACAAAAAGGCTCTAAAACAATTTCATAAGCTTTCTGATAGGCATATTTTAGCTGCTGAAACTGATATGTCTTCTTCTGATATACAAAAAGTTGTAAAGCTTTCGGATAGGATCAGAAAAGCAGGTAACGAACTTGTAGGTCTTATGAGAAAGAATTACGACCAGCTTATGCGTACTAAGAGATATCGTAAGCTGCTTAAATTATATGGCTCTACGGAAGACAAGAAAAAACGTAAATATTTTGCTGGACAGCTCAATGAAATGCAAAAGCAGTATGATGTTACCTGGGATTTTTGCAGAACATCAATGATATATATTGGTAAGAAGTATAACGTAGATGCGGTCTTTGCCCTTGCTAAAGCTGAAGATATATGGCGTGGCATGGAAAAATGTTTATATGGTAATGGTAATATTCTACATTTTTCTAAATACGGAGACCTGCCTTGCATAAGGGCAAAACAGATAAATCGTGGTATCCCTGTATTCGTCAAGGATAATACGTTACAATTCAGGCTTGGCAGGACTGTATTTGGAATAAAAATCAATGATAGATTTCAGACAGATGAAGTGAATGCAGTATTGGATTATCTTGCTGAACCTGAGATTGTGGATAATAAAGCTGTGCAGACACTCATGGATGGAGCGTACTGTATTGATACACATAGACCCTGTTATGCTGTTCTTGTGCCAAAACTAATTCGTGGTAAATACAGAGTATATTTGCATCTAACCATCGAAGGCAGGGCAAAACCTAAATATGATAGATTCGGCAATCCAAGACATAAGTATGGCAGAGGAATGATCGGTGCTGATATAGGAACACAGACAGTTGCCTATACTTCTGATACAGAAGTAGGACTTAAAAATCTTTCAGAGCGAGGCAGAAGTATTCAAAAATCTGAACGATTAGAAAGATTATATTATCGTGCTATGGACAGGTCAAGACGCGCAACTAATCCTCAGAATTATAATGAAGATGGTACAATTAAAAAAGGCCGCAAGACTTGGAGATATTCTAATCATTATAAGAAGTTAAAAGAAAAACATTCTGAATTATGCCGTATTAATGCGATAAATAGACAGCTTGCCATAAACGAAGACGCTAATTATTTAAGGAGTCTTGGTGATGTATTTATAACAGAGCCCAGAAATGCAGGTAAGCTGATGAAAAGGGCCAAGGAAACTACTGTTAATAGCAGGGGCAAGTTCAATAAGAAAAAACGTTTTGGCAAGTCTATAAAGAATAGATGCCCTTCTGGGTTTTAGGTTGCTGTTGAAGAAAAATTCAAGACCACAGGTGGTACATATATAGAAGTGCCTAATGATTATAGAGCCTCACAATATGACCATACAGCAGATGATTACATAAAGAAGAAATTATCTGACAGGATGTATCATCTATCAGATGGAACTCTAGTACAGCGAGATTGGTATTCATCATTTCTGCTGTACTGCTATGATTACAGGACTAAGAATATAGATAGAGACAGATGTATTTCAGAATTTGAAAAGTGTTACAGTAAGGAAGAAGCCTTAATTGAAAGAATTAAGATTAATAGAATCAAAGTATTGAATAGTGGAATCAAAATAGCATAAAATAAACATCAGGGAGATTGATTATACTTCCATATCGTAAGATAGAAATTTACCGTTAATGTGGTCGTTGGACTGCTTGGTAATAGAAGTTCTTACTTAAATAGATTTATACTTGTATTCCAAAGTCTGAAAATGATGTACGATTATAAGCTAAACTTGGCAGTAAGAACCCTACGGGCTTGCCCGTGGGAGTAGTCAGAATGATTGAGGTTGAGGAGGATATAGGTCTATGAAGAATGTAGAAGTTGTATTAGTCACTGGTATGTCAGGTGCAGGTAAATCTACTGCCATGGCTATATTTGAAAATATGGGATACTATTGTATCGATAACTATCCAGTTGCACTACTTGAACAGTTTGGAGATTATTTATTAGACGAAACATTAGGTGGAAAAATCGCCATGGGTATCTACCTAGGAGATGCACTTCAGGCAATTCGTGAACTAACAAATATGGATTGGATTAACCTAACTGTTGTATTCTTAGATTGTGATAATATGGAAATCTTAAAGCGTTATAAGCAGACAAGACGTTCTCATCCAATGATGATCATGAATAAAGCCAATACACTTTATGACTCTATTGAATTAGAACGCCAGGAATATGAACAGATCAAAACACAGGCTGATTTAATCATTGATACATCTTTATTAAAACGTACAGCTTTACAGGATAGACTAGAAGCATCTTTCTATAATGAAACAGGAGAAGTCTTCCGTGTCTCTTTTGTATCATTTGGATATAAGTTCGGTATTCCTAAGGATGCTGATTTACTTCTTGATGTCAGATTCTTACCAAATCCTTTCTATATTCCTGAACTAAGAAGTAAGACAGGAAATGATAAGGAAGTCTATGACTATGTCATGGAAAAGCCAGAAACACAGGAATTTGTGAAAAAGACTTTGGCTTATTATGATTATTTATTGAAAGAATATGAAAAAGAAGGAAAGATGCAGTTAATTGTAGGCATAGGATGTACAGGTGGTCAGCACCGTTCTGTGACTCTTACTAATTTCCTTGCAGACCATTATAAGAAATATTATAAAGTATATAAGTGGCATCGTGATGCTGACCACTAGAGGATGTGAATAGAAATGTTGTCGTTTTCAAGAAAAGTAAAGGAAGAGATCGTTTTTAATGACTTTGATCATGACTGCTCTAAAGCGATTCTTTGTGCTTTATTAAAAACCAATGGAACCCTTATGTTAGGACAGGGACTCTCTCTCTTGATCCGTACAGAAAACGCAAAAATAGCGTCAAAGATGCATAAACTTCTTAAAGAACTTTATGCACCTTCAATAGAATTTAAAGTAAAAAAGATGATGAAGCTTAAGAAGAATAACGTATATCTTCTTAAGGTATCTAAGGCAAGAGAAATACTAGAAGATCTACATTTATTAGAAGGTTTAGGTTTTACTATATTACCTTCTGACGAGATTCTATATGATGATCGTACAAGAAGAGCTTATCTTGCAGGTATATTCCTTGCGAGCGGTTCAGTGAATAATCCTGATACATCTAATTATCACTTAGAAATGAGTGTACAGGATGAACCTCTTGCACAGTACATTGAAGAAATGTTGAATAGCTATGGCTTAAATGCCCATGTCATCAAGAGACGTAATCGTTATGTGATTTATCTTAAATCTGCAGAAAGAATAGGAGACTTCTTACGTGCAATTGGAGCCTCTACTTCTGTTATGGAGTTTGAAACAACACGTATTGACCGTTCTATGGCTAATACTGTCAATAGATGGAATAACTGTGATATTGCGAATGAAATGAAGGCTATGACAGCCAGTGCTAAACAGATTGAAGATATTGCCTATGTGATTGATAAAGCAGGTATAGAAATTCTAGATTCTAAAACTGCAGCAGTTGCTCAGATACGTTTAGAAAACCCAGAACTTACACTAAATGAACTCGCAGATGTTTATTTTAATAAAACAGGTCAGACTATTTCTAAATCTGGTCTTCATCATCGTTTCAGAAAGATCAAGGAAGAAGCTGCACGTCTTCGCCAGATGGAGGAACAATGATGACTGTGACAGAAAGATTTGGTATGCGTATCAAAGAACTCAGAGTACAGCAGGGCATCTCTCAGGAAGAATTAGGCTTTAGATGTCATCTTTCTAAGAATTATATTTCAGATGTAGAAAGAGGCACTAGAAACGTCAGTCTTAAGGCAATTGATCAATTTGCGAGAGGCTTAGGTATTACTCTTAAAGAACTCTTTAATTACTAAACATGTGAAATTTTAGAAGATGCCTCTGGTATCTTCTATTTTTTACTTGGAATTGGTATAATTTTTGTGAGTTCATCATTTGTTTACAATAGAAACATATAATGACTACACTTAAAGGAGAAACTATATGGATACACTAATCTATTTTATTATTATATTTTTAATTTTATCTGTGTTCTTAAACATTATTGCCTATGCATGGCCTTTCTTATTGATCATGTTTGTGGTTTATGAAATCTGGAAATATTTCAAACTCAAGAAGATCAGAAAACAGTATGAAGAAGCACAATCACAATATTCATCTCAATATCAATCTCAGTCTCAATCACGCAATGATAATCCTGATATCATTGATGTAGAATATAAGGTTGTAGATGAAGAAAAGACAGGAGATGACAAGTAATGATTTGTCCATCATGTCATAAAGAAGTGCCTGTTGGATCTCATTTCTGTCCTTATTGTGGCACACCACTTGATGATAAATGTCCTTATTGTGGACATCAGAATATTCCTCATGCGAAGTTCTGTTCATCTTGTGGAAAACCACTTGGACCTTCTACAGCAACACATCGTCCTAAAGGTTCATTCATACCAACATCACGTATCTATCAGGAAGAAGAAAAAACATATGAACCAGAAAAGGTTTCACATAAGATTAACTGGAAAGTAGTTGTTATATCAGTTCTTGTCTTAATACTTGCGACAACCGGAGCTAAATATTATCTGAATCATTCTGGTAATATTAAGTGGGCGGATAGTAACTCTAGTTCTTCAGAAATGACAGAAACAATGTCTTCTGTCTTTAGTCTTAAGAAAACGACAGATACAGAACAATATTCTAATTTATCTAATGATGGATCGGTGGCAGCCAATGATCACTATATTTTTATGTCTAATGCAGATAACCAGCTCGTTAAATTAGATAAAGATATGAATGTCGTAAAGAAGTATGATGTCAAGTATGCGACTTATTTAAATCTTGTAGGAGAAAAGCTTTATTATACAGACAAAGATCATCATATCTGTGTTCTTGATACAAAGACAGAAAAGAGTGAAGCATTACAAGATGTTTCTGCATTCTATATGACTTATCATGATAATAAGCTCTATTACCAGAATGATGGTGACAAAGAAAGTCTTTATGTTTATGATATTTCTAGTAAAGCTTCTACAAAGCTTTTAGATCAACATATCTATAATATGAGCTTTGATGGAGATATCATCTATTTGACTGGTAAGAGTTCTATTATCTCATATAATATAACGACTAAAGCTACTGATACTATCTATAATGAACAGGTTTTTGGGTCAGTTTATAAAGATGATTATCTTTATTTCGTTACAACTAAAATGGGAATTGGTAGAGTGAATGTGAAAACAAAGGCATCACAGATTATATTGAATGATATTGCTTATTCAATGTTTGTGATGAGTGATAAAGCAATCTATTATGTTGGCAGTGATGCAAAGATGTATCGTCTAGATTTTGAAAACAAAGAGCCGACTGCAATATATCAATTCCAGTCACATCGTTTTGGCGGTATGCAGATTGTGAATGATCATTTATTTGTGCTAGACTATCAGGATTGGAAGGTAGTAAACACTTCTAATACAAAGTATGCAGTGATATTTGAGAATTAGGCATTGATTTACTTCAGTGCCTTTTTTTGTATCAGAGATTTATGCTATAATGGGTGGGTAAAAATGGAGATGATTATATGTTAATAAGCGAAATTATTGAGGCAACAAACGGAAAACTCTTAAACGGTCACTTAGATGATCAGGTCAATGGCTTTACACAGGATACACGTGTTATTCAGCCAGGTAACCTATATATCCCTCTTGTAGGTATTAAAGATGGGCATGATTATATCCCACAGGCATTTGAAAAAGGTGCAACAGCGACTCTTACAAGCCATCCTATTGAAGATGATTCACATAATGTAATTTTAGTAGAAGATACTATGAAGGCATTAGGTGATTTAGCACGTTATGTACGTGTTCATTCAAATGCGAAGGTTGTAGGAATCACTGGTTCAGCAGGAAAAACTAGTACTAAGGATATGATTGCGAGTGTTATCTCACAACAATATACAACATTAAAAACACAAGGCAACTTCAACAATAACATCGGACTTCCACTTACTATTCTTCGTTATAATGGTGAAGAAGTCATGGTTATTGAAATGGGTATGAACCATTTAGAAGAAATAGATTACTTAACTAAGATTGCTTTACCTGATATTGCAGCTATCACAAATATCGGTACAGCACATATTGGTGAACTAGGATCAAGAGAAAATATCTTACAAGCTAAGATGGAAATCGTTCATGGTATGAACCATGGTACTTTAGTTGTGAATAACGACAATGATCTTTTATCTACAGTACATCCTGAAGGAATCTCTTTAAAGACTATTGGTATTGAAAGTGACGCAGATTTAAAAGCCACTGATATTATCTTGAATGAAGATATGTCATCATTTAGAGTGAATGTAGATGGTAAGGACTATGCAGTAAGAGTCTATGTACCAGGTGTACACTTTATCTTTAATGCATTGATTGCGATTCAGATTGGTTTATTATTAGATATCCCAATGGAAAAATGTATCAAGGGTATTGAGACATTTGAACTCACTAAGAATAGAAATGATATCCTTACATTAGAACGTCATATCCGTGTCATTGATGGCACTTATAATGCGAACCTTGATTCTATGAAATCAAGTATTGATGTATTATCAGGCTATGCAGATCGTAAAATTGCGGTATTAGGGGATATGTTAGAGCTTGGAGACTATGAAGAAACACTTCATCGTGCTGTAGGGGCTCATTTACTCAAAAAGAATATTGATTTAGTCTTGACTGTAGGCCCTGCTGCGCGTTATATTTCAGACGAAGTAAATAAGGCAAAACCAGGTGTTGCATATCATTTTGATGATAATGCCTCTTTAAGTGCTTATTTACAGGAATGTCTAGAAGAAAATGATGTTGTTCTAGTGAAGGCTTCTAATGGTATGCATTTAAAAGAAGTCATTAATGATTTAAAGGAGAATAATTAACATGAAATTATTATTAGTATGTGGTGGACAGTCTACAGAACATGCTGTAAGCCGTATGTCTTGTGTGAATATCTATAAAAATGCAGATAAGACTAAATATGATATCAAGGTGGCAGGTATCACAAAAGAAGGAGAATGGTATGATTTGGCTTCTACTGATTTCTCTAGTGATAACTGGTTAGAAGGTGCGACAAAGATCTCTGATCATTTCACTTTCTTAAAATCATTTGATGTTGTATTCCCAGTATTACATGGTCAGTTTGGTGAAGATGGTACTATCCAGGGCTTATTAGAAATGGCTCAGGTCCCTTATGTTGGATGCCGTGTGATGGCTTCATGTACTGCAATGGATAAGATCTATGCAAAGAAACTATTTGATCAGGCTAATATTCCTCAGGTACCTTCTTTATATGTTAAGAAGAGATATGATGATAAATTAGTTGTCGTAGATGATGAAGGAAGAGAAAGCTTTAACGTAGAAATGGAAATCTATACACACTTAGGATTCCCTTGCTTTGTGAAAGCAAGTCGTTCTGGTTCAAGTGTAGGATGTTATAAAGTAAACACTTTGACTGAATTATTACCAAAACTACATGAAGCAGCATCTTATGACCGTCATGTAGTAGTAGAAAAGGCTATTAATGCGACAGAATTAGAATGTGCTGTTATTGGAAATGATGATATCAGTGCATCACGTGTAGGTCAGATTCTACCTCATGGTGAATTCTATACATATGAATCTAAATATGAAGATGAACAGAGTGCTACATGCATTCCTGCAAGAGTAGATCAGTCCATTCAGGATTATATCAGACAATCTGCTGTGAAAGCATTCAAGGCAGTAGATGGTACTGGTCTTGCTAGATGTGATTTCTTCTATGATAACGATACAGGAAACGTTTATTTAAACGAAATCAATACAATGCCTGGCTTCACAAATATCTCTATGTATCCTCAATTAATGAAGGATGCAGGGATGGATACACCAGCTTTAATTGATGAATTAATCAAGCTTGCATTACAGAGATAAGATGTCGAAAGACATCTTTTTCTATACTCCCAAGAGATAAATAATTATTAATACAATAAATATTTTGCGAAGTAAACAGAAAATTGTGTATTTTCTAAAACAATGAAAAAAATATCGAATATTACGGCTAAATATGTGATTGTCTTAACAAGTAAACGCTTATATTATCGATAATCCAACATAAAATTAATATAATTAGGAAAAATAGGAAAAAAGTGAAAAAGTTTGTTGACATGTTTATTTGAGAAGTATATGATAAACACAACAACCCAAAAGAAAACGACTTTGATAGGAACTAGTAGGGGAATGATGAAAGCGCAGAGAGGTTCTGGCTGGTGTAAAGAACTGTTTGATCATCTTTGAACTCATCCTTGAGTGGAGCACTGAATTAAGTAGGCTGCTACGGCACTTGCGACCGTTATCTCGCTAGAGTATGAACTTTATATATAAAGCGTACTCGATAAGGTTGATATTGTGAGATATCAATAAATTGAGGTGGAACCACGAAGAATTATTCTCTCGTCCTCTTACGCTAGTAAGGGCGAGGGCTTTTTTTATAGGTTGGAAAGGAGAATAAACAATTATGATGAATTACCAAAAGTACAAGAGATTTGAAACAGTCAGCTTGAAAGACCGCACATGGCCAGATAAGACAATTGAAAAAGCACCTATCTGGTGTTCAGTAGATTTACGTGATGGTAACCAGGCATTAGTAACACCAATGAATATTCAGGAAAAGGTGAAGATGTTCAAGTTATTAGTAGAACTTGGATTCAAGGAAATTGAAGTAGGTTTCCCATCAGCTTCACAGATTGAATATGATTTCTTAAGATTATTGATTGAAGAAAACTTGATTCCTGATGATGTCACTGTTCAGGTACTCACTCAGTGCCGTGAACACTTAATCAAAAGAACATTTGAAGCTCTTGATGGATTAGATCGTGCTATTGTGCATATCTATAATTCAACAAGTATCCTTCAAAGAGATGTTGTCTTCAACAAAGATAAAGATGAAATCAAGAAGATTGCGACAGACGGCTGTGCTCTTGTAAAGAAGTTATGTGATAACTTCAAAGGTCAAGTCATTCTTGAATATTCACCTGAAAGCTTCACTGGTACAGAAATGGATTATGCCGTAGAAGTAGTGGATGCAGTTCTTGATGTATGGGGTGCATCTAAGGATAATAAAGTGATTGTGAATCTTCCATCTACTGTAGAAATGGATACACCAAATGTCTTTGCAGATCAGGTTGAATATGTATGTAGAAACCTAAAGGATCGTGAAAGAGCAATCATTTCTGTTCACCCACATAATGATAGAGGATGCGGTGTAGCTGCAACTGAACTTGCATTAATGGCAGGGGCTGACAGAGTAGAAGGTACACTATTTGGAAATGGTGAAAGAACAGGTAATGTGGATATCGTCACTGTTGCATTAAATATGTATACACATGGTGTCAATCCAGAACTTGACTTCACACAGATGAATGATATCAAACATACTTATGAAGAATGTACAAAGATGGAAGTCAATCCTCGTTCTCCATATGCTGGTCAGTTAGTCTTCACAGCTTTCTCTGGAAGTCATCAGGATGCCATTAATAAAGGGATTCATAAATATCATGAAAGACAGCAGAAACAGTGGGAAGTACCTTACTTACCAATTGATCCAGCTGACTTGAATAGACAATATGAACCAATCGTTCGTATTAACTCTCAATCAGGTAAAGGTGGTGTTGCCTTCGTTATGGATACAGTCTTTGGTTATCACCTTCCTAAAGCATTACAGGGTGACTTCGCAAAGATCGTACAGAACATCTCTGAAGCAGAAGGTGAAGTATCACCAGAAAGAATCTATGATACTTTCAGAAATGAATATATTGAAAATGAAGAACCATTCCAGTTCATTTATCAGAAACTAACAGATATCTCAGAAGATACAGAAAACGAATACGAAAGAAAAGTAGAATTAACTATTCGTGATCATGGTGAAGAACGTACAATCGTTGGTTATGGTAATGGTCCAATTGATGCAGTTAAGAATGCATTCAACGATAATGGATATCATTATATTCACTTATTAGATTACTCAGAACATGCATTAACATCTGGTTCAAGTGCTAAGGCTGCTGCTTATGTACAGCTTAGAGCAAAAGGTACATCTATTATTGAATGGGGTGTAGGTGTTCATCCAAATATTACTACTGCGACTATTAAAGCAATTATCTCAGCAATGAATAGAATACACAAAGATATGAGGGAGGCCGCTTAATGGAAAGACTTGTCCTGTCTATTCTAGTTGATAATACAGCCGGCGTATTAAGCCGAGTAGCTGGACTATTCTCTAGAAGAGGCTACAACATTGATTCGTTGACCGTTGGTGAAACAAATGATCCAGCAGTCTCACGTATGACAGTATCTGCAAGAGGAGAACCAGCCACTCTTGCACAGATTAAGAAGCAGTTAAGAAAGCTGGAAGATGTAATTGAAATATTTCCGTTGGAAGATGACCATTCAGTCTATCGTGAATTGGTGCTTATTAAGGTAGAAGCAGACCACTCACAAAGACCTGATATTGTGTCAATTGTTAGTATATTTAGAGCGCAGATTGTAGATGTTGCGCCAAATTCACTCGTTGTGGAAGTAACAGGTGATCAAAATAAGATCAATGGAATTCTCACAATGTTAGATACGTTCAATATCACCGAAATCGTCCGTACTGGTATTGCAGGCATCGGAAGAGGACTAGATGATTTTGATATAGAAAAGATGAAAGCTAAGAAAAATAGGGGGTAACTAAAAATGGCTAAAATCTATTACAACACAGACTGTGATTTATCTTTATTAGATGGTAGAAAGGTTGCTATCATCGGTTATGGTTCTCAGGGACATGCACATGCATTAAACCTTAAAGAATCTGGAGTAGACGTTGTTGTTGGTCTATACGAAGGTTCTAAGTCTTGGAAGAAAGCAGAAGAACAGGGTCTTAAGGTTATGACATCTGCTGATGCAGCTGCTTGGGCAGACATCATCATGGTATTAATTCCTGATGAATTACAGGCAAAACTTTATAAAGAAGCTATCGAACCAAACTTAAACGAAGGCGATATGTTAATGTTCGCTCATGGTTTCAATATTCATTTCAATCAGATCGTTCCACCAAAGAACGTTGATGTTACTATGATCGCTCCAAAGGCTCCAGGTCATACAGTACGTTCAGAATACCAGGCAGGTAAAGGTACTCCTTGTCTAGTAGCAGTTGAACAGGATTACACTGGTAAGGCTCATGATTATGCATTAGCTTATGGTGCTGCAATTGGTGGTGCAAGAGCTGGTCTATTAGATACTACATTCAGAACTGAAACTGAAACAGACTTATTTGGTGAACAGGCAGTTCTTTGTGGTGGTGTATGTCAGTTAATGCAGACTGGTTTCGAAGTATTAGTAGAAGCTGGTTATGATCCAAAGAATGCATACTTTGAATGTATCCATGAAATGAAGTTAATCGTAGACTTAATCTACCAGTCAGGTTTCGAAGGTATGAGAAAATCTATTTCTAATACTGCAGAATATGGTGACTATATCACTGGTCCTAAATTAATCACTGAAGACACTAAGAAAGCAATGAAGAAAGTATTAGCTGATATCCAGGATGGTTCATTCGCTAAAGAATTCTTACTTGAAATGTCAGCAGCAGGTGGACAGGCTCACTTCAAAGCAATGAGACAGTTACACAATGAACACGAATGTGAAAAAGTAGGTGCTGATATCCGTTCATTATATTCTTGGTCTGATGAAGATAAGCTTTTAAATAACTAATCACTAAGCAACACACACTTTGTGTGTTGTAACGAGGAAGTACATTCGTACTTTCTCGTTACAACATTCAAAAATAACTTGAGGAGGATTATATATAATGGGAATGACAATGACGCAGAAGATCTTAGCTGATCATGCGGGAGTAAAAGAAGTTCATGCAGGTGAATTAATTGAAGCAAATGTAGATATTGTAATGGCAAATGATATTACAGGGCCTATGGCCTTACCAATCTTTAAGAAAATGGCTGACAAAGTCTTTGATAAAGATAAGGTTGTCTTAGTGCCAGATCACTTTACACCTAATAAAGATATTAAATCTGCAGAGAACTCAAAGGCAATCAGAGAATTCTCTCGTGAGCAGGGATTAACACATCATATGGAACAGGGTAAATGTGGTGTAGAACATGCTATCTTACCTGAAAGCGGCATTGTTGTGGCAGGAGATGCTGTCATTGGTGCAGATTCACATACTTGTACTTATGGGGCTATCGGTGCTTTTTCTACAGGTGTAGGAACAACTGATATTGCGACAGGTATGGCAACTGGACAGTTATGGTTCAAGGTACCTTCAGCCATTAAATTTAATCTTCATGGCAAACTACCTAAATATGTATCTGGTAAGGATGTTATTTTACATATTATTGGACGTATTGGTGTAGATGGTGCTTTATATAAATCAATGGAATTTATAGGTGAAGGTGTCAAAGAATTATCTATGGCAGATCGTTTCACTATTTGTAATATGGCGATTGAAGCAGGGGCTAAGAATGGTATCTTCCCTGTTGATGAAGCTGCTGTTGAATACTTAGATAAACATGCGAAACGTGAGTATAAGATTTATGAAGCGGACGCAGACGCTGAATATGAAGAAGTCGTAGATGTAGACTTATCTGCCATTAGACCAACTGTCGCTTTCCCTCATCTTCCAGGTAATGCGAAGACAGTGGATGAAATTGAAGCAATGGATAAGATCTATATTGATCAGGTTGTGATTGGATCATGTACAAATGGTCGTATGGAAGACTTAAGAAAAGCCGCTGCCATTCTTAAAGGTAAGAAAGTGGCTGATAATGTCAGAGTTATGGTAGTACCAGCAACTCAAAAGATTTACTTACAGTGTATCCTAGAAGGTATTCTAGAAACATTTGTAGAAGCAGGATGTGCTGTCAATACACCAAGCTGTGGTCCATGTATGGGTGGTCATATGGGTGTACTTGCGAAAGGTGAAAAGTGTGTTTCTACAACTAATAGAAACTTCGTTGGACGTATGGGTGATGTAGAATCATTAATTTATCTTGCATCTCCTGAAACAGCAGCTGCAAGTGCGATTGCAGGTTATATCGCAAATCCAGAAAAATTCGGAGGTAATAACTAATGGAAGCTAAAGGTAGAGTATTTAAATATGGGGATAACGTTGATACAGACGTTATTATTCCTGCAAGATATCTTAATTCATTTGATGCCAAAGAATTAGCAACTCATGCAATGGTGGACTTAGATCCTACATTTGTAGAAAGAGTTCAGGAAGGTGATATTATTGTCGCAAAGAAGAACTTTGGCTGTGGTTCATCAAGAGAACATGCCCCTCTTGCATTAAAGACCGCAGGTGTTTCATGTGTTATCGCAAAAAGCTTTGCACGTATCTTCTATCGTAACTCTATTAACATCGGTTTTGCGATTCTTGAATGTCCAGAAGCTGTAGATGGTATTGATGATGGCGATGAAGTAAAAGTAGATTATGAAACAGGTAAGATTTATAACCTCACTAAGAATACAGAATATCAGGGTCAGCCTTTCCCACCATTCATGCAGAAGATTATCGAACAGGGTGGTCTTGTAAACTATGTCAATAATAAGAAAGGATAGAGGATATGGAAAAGAATATCGCGGTTATTAAAGGTGATGGAATCGGTCCTGAAATCGTCAATGAAGCAATTAAGGTACTTGATGCCATCGCAAAGAAATATAATCATACATTCAACTACAAGAATATTCTCATGGGAGGCTGTTCTATTGATGCTTATGGTGTTCCATTAACTGATGAAGCACTAGAAGTCGCAAAAAACAGTGATGCTGTATTATTAGGTTCTATTGGGGGAGATACAAATGCATCTCCATGGTATAAATTAGATCCTACATTAAGACCAGAAGCAGGACTATTAAAGATTAGAAAAGAATTAGGTTTATTCGCAAACTTAAGACCTGCTTATTTATATAAAGAACTTGCAGGTGCATGTCCATTAAAGGAAAGCACATCAGAAGCAGGTTTCGATATGATTATCGTTAGAGAACTCACTGGTGGTTTATATTTTGGTGAAAGAAACACAAAAGAAATCAATGGTGAATTAGTGGCTCATGATAATCTAGTTTATTCAGAACATGAAATTAGACGTATCGCACAAAGAGGATTTGAAATTGCGATGAAACGTGGTAAAAAACTTACAAGTGTGGATAAAGCCAATGTCTTAGATACATCACGCTTATGGCGTAAGATTGTGAATGAAGTAGCTCAGGATTTCCCAGAAGTAAAAGTAGAACATATGCTTGTAGATAACTGTGCCATGCAGTTAGTCAAAGATCCAGCACAGTTTGATGTAGTACTTACTGAAAACATGTTTGGGGATATCTTAAGTGATGAAGCCTCTATGGTGACTGGTTCTATTGGTATGTTATCAAGTGCTTCACTTCGTGAAGATAGCCTTGGTATGTATGAACCAAGCCATGGCAGTGCACCTGATATTGCAGGACAGAATATTGCGAATCCACTTGCCACTATTCTTAGTGCTGCAATGATGCTACGTTATTCATTTGATATGGATGAAGAAGCAGCATGTATTGAAAAAGCAGTAGAAAAGGTTCTTGCGGATCATATCCGTACAGTTGATATTTATAAAGAAGGAATGACAAAAGTATCTACATCACAGATGGGTGATGCTGTGGTAGAAAGACTTTAGGAGGATAATATGAGAAGTGATAATGTAAAAAAGGGAGTAGAACGTGCACCTCATCGTTCACTCTTTAATGCCTTAGGCATGACAGAAGAAGAGTTAGAAAGACCTCTAATCGGGGTTGTGTGTTCATATAATGAAATCGTTCCTGGTCATATGAATCTAGATAAGATCAGTGAAGCAGTTAAGAAAGGTGTTTATTTAGCTGGTGGTGTACCAGTTGAAGTCCCTGCCATTGCAGTATGTGATGGTATTGCGATGAACCATACAGGTATGAAATATTCACTTGTAACTAGAGAATTAATCGCTGATAGTACAGAATGTCTTGCAACAGCACATCAGTTTGATGGTCTTGTTATGATCCCTAACTGTGATAAGAACGTACCAGGCTTATTAATGGCAGCCGCTCGTTTAAATATTCCAACTATCTTTGTATCAGGTGGACCAATGCTTGCAGGTAAGAAATTAAATGGTAAGAAGACTTGTCTTTCTTCACTATTTGAAGCTGTTGGTCAATATAATGCAGGTACTCTAGATGCTGCTCATCTTGAAGAGTTTGAAGAAAAAGCATGTCCAACATGTGGTTCATGTTCAGGTATGTATACAGCCAACTCTATGAACTGTTTAACAGAAGCACTCGGTATGGGTCTTCGTGGTAATGGTACTATTCCAGCTGTTTATTCAGCACGTATCAGACTAGCAAAGCATGCTGGTATGAAAATCATGGAATTAGTAGAAAAGAATATCAAGCCAAGAGATATCATGACTCCAGCTGCATTCAAGAATGCGATGACAGTGGACATGGCTTTAGGATGTTCTACAAACTCAATGCTTCATTTACCAGCTATCGCTCATGAAGCAGGTGTTGACTTAAATCTTGAAATTGCGAATGAAATTTCTAAATATACACCAAACCTTTGTCACTTAGCACCAGCAGGTTCTACATTTATGGAAGACTTAGATGATGCCGGTGGCGTATATGCAGTCATGAATGAACTTGATTCATTAGGTATCTTAGATACAACAGGTATTACATGTACTGGTAAGACTATTAAAGAAAACATTGCAGGATGCGTAAACTTAGATCCAGAAATCATCCGTCCTGTCGATAACCCTTATATGAAAACAGGTGGTATTGCGGTATTAAAGGGTAATATTGCCCCTGATAGCTGTGTCGTTAAGGCAGCTGCAGTCGCACCTGAAATGATGACACATACTGGACCAGCAAGAGTATTTGATAGTGAAGATGATGCCATCAAAGCAATCCGTGCTGGTAAGATTGTCAAGGGTGATGTAGTCGTTATTCGTTATGAAGGTCCTAAAGGCGGTCCTGGTATGAGAGAAATGTTGTCTCCTACAAGTGAAATCGCTGGTATGGGACTTGATAAAGATGTTGCATTAATTACAGATGGTCGTTTCTCAGGGGCAACTAGAGGGGCTTCTATTGGACATGTCTCTCCAGAAGCAGCAGTAGGAGGACCTATCGCTTTAATTGAAGAAGGAGATATGATCTCTATTGATATTCCAAATAATAAAATTAATGTGGCTGTAGATGATGCTACATTAGAAGCACGTCGTGCTAAATGGCAGCCAAGAGAACCTCGTATCACTACAGGTTACTTAAGACGTTATGCTGCACAGGTAACAAGTGCCAATACAGGTGCTGTATTACAGCCAAATGATAAGTAAAGGGGGAGAATCCAAAATGTTAATGAAAGGATCGGACATTGTAGTAGAAAGCCTTCTTGAACAGGGCGTTGATACTATCTTTGGCTATCCAGGAGGTGCCATCCTAGAAGTCTATGATAGTTTATATAAGTATCAGGATAAGATTCATCATGTCCTTACATCTCATGAACAGGGTGCGTCTCATGCAGCAGATGGTTATGCACGTGCAACAGGTAAAGTAGGTGTCTGTATGGCAACAAGTGGACCAGGTGCCACTAACCTTGTCACAGGTATTGCGACAGCCATGATGGATTCAATTCCTTTAGTTGCCTTAACTGCCAATGTAGGTGTCAATGCCTTAGGTAAAGATGCTTTCCAGGAAATTGATATCAAGGGTGTCACTATCCCTATTACTAAACATAACTTTATTTGTAAATCACCAGAAGAACTCGCACCTACTATTCGTAAAGCATTCCAGATTGCGAAAGAAGGTCGTCCAGGTCCAGTATTAGTCGATATGACTAAGAATGCGACTGTAGGTTCTTGTGAATATACTAAAAAGGTGCCAGATGTCATTGGTAGCCGTAATTATACATTCCCTACTTCTTCAATTAAGAAGGCTGTAGAAATGATTGAAGCATCAGAAAAGCCATTCGTATTTGTCGGTGGTGGATGTATTGCTTCTCAGGCTAGTGCACAATTAAAAGAATTTGTAGAAAAAATCGATGCACCAGTTACTGATACATTAATGGGTAAAGGGGCATATGACGGCACTAATCCACGTTATGCAGGAATGCTAGGAATGCATGGAACTAAAGCAAGTAATATCGGTGTATCTGAATGTGACTTGTTGATTGCGATTGGTGTACGTTTCAGTGACCGTATTACAGGTAATGTGGATACATTTGCGAAGAATGCGAAGATTATCCATATTGATGTGGATGATGCAGAAATCGATAAGAATGTACCTGTTGATTTAGGTATTGTCGGTGATGCAAAAGATGTCATTGAAGCTATTAATTTAACTTTAACACAACAGAATCATCCAGCATGGATGAAAGAAGTACGTACATTAAAGGATCGTTATCCTTTAACTTATGATCAGTCTAGATTAACTGGTCCATATGTGATTGAACAGATTGATAACTTCACTGATTCTCAGGCTATTATTACAACTGAAGTAGGTCAGAACCAGATGTGGGCCGCTCAGTATTATCACTATAGACGTCCTAGACAGTTCTTAAGTTCTGGTGGACTTGGTACTATGGGCTATGGATTAGGTGCTGCAATGGGAGCTAAATATGGCTGTCCTGACCAGTTAGTATTCAATATTGCAGGTGATGGATGTTTCCGTATGAACCTCAATGAATTAGCCACTGCATCACGTTACAATATTCCAATTATTGAAGTCGTATTAAACAACCATGTACTTGGAATGGTAAGACAGTGGCAGACATTATTCTATGGTGAACGCTATAGTGCCACAGTACTTCATGATAAAGTAGACTTCTGTAAGGTAGCAGAAGGATTAGGCTGTAAAGCCATCCGTGTCACTAAGAAAGAAGAAGTGATGCCTGCTTTACAGGAAGCAGTAGATTATCATGGTCCAGTAGTGATTGAATGTATCATTGATGATGATGATAAAGTATTCCCAATGGTAGCCCCAGGAAGCTCTATTGCGGAAGTATTTGATGAAGCAGATATTAATAAGTAATTAAAAAGGCTGTAACGAATAGACAATATGAAATGACGAGGAGGAAACAAAAAAAGTAACTCTCCTTAATTGTTCAATCGTGGATTTACCATTATACTTTGAGTAGAAACAAAAATTCATAG
>UQGS01000017.1 GCA_900540685.1 uncultured Catenibacterium sp.
CCAAGATTCTCACCGCCTTTGTCACATTATAACAAACCTATCTCTAAAAATAAAGAAGACAACCCCAATATAGAGGTTGTCTCTTGATGATTAAAGTTCGATATCACAAAGTTCTGAAGCTAAACCAATGTATGAAGAAGGTGTCATATCTAATAAAGTCTGACGATCTTCATCACTTAACTGTTCTAGGCTCTTTGCGAATGCCTGAATATCTTCCTGAGAAATATTCTTACCACGAGTTAAGGCCTTAAGTGTATCGTAAGCATCTGGTACACCATATTTTCTTAACATTGTCTGGATAGGTTCTGCAAGAACTTCCCATTTTTCATTTAAGTCTTTTGCAAGCTTTTCTTTGTTTACAACACACTTAGCTAAACCACCAGTTGTTTCAGAAATAGCCTGTAAAGAATAACCGAAGCATAAGCCTAAATTACGCTGACTTGAAGAGTCTGATAAGTCTCTCTGCATTCTTGACTTAGGAAGCTTGTTAGATAATGCAACACATAGATTATTTGATAAATCAATGTTTGCTTCAGAGTTTTCAAAACGGATTGGGTTAACCTTATGAGGCATAGTTGAAGAACCAACTTCACCCTTAACAGGAATCTGTTTAAAGTATTCCATTGAGATATATAACCACATATCTACATCTAAGTCAGCCAATATATTATTGAAATGACGGATACCATCTAAGATATGACAAGTATAGTCATGAGATTCAATCTGAGTAGTTAATGGATTGAATGTAAGTCCTAAATAGTCTTCTACGAATTCCTTATTTAATGTAGGCCAATCTTCATTAGGGAAGGCTGTTAAGATTGCACTGTAGTTACCAGTTGCCCCATTGAATTTTGCTTTAATCTTGATATTTTCAACGTTTTCAATACTTGAAAAGAAACGATAAGCATAGACTTTGAATTCTTTACCAATAGTTGTAGGTGTAGCAGGCTGTCCATGAGTATGTGCAAGCATTGCATCATCCTTATGATCTACGGCTAATTTATTAATCATTGAAGCAAATTCTTTAGCTGCAGGTAACCAAACATCCTTTAAGCCATGTTTAATCATACATGCATAAGATGTATTGTTGATATCTTCAGAAGTACATCCAATATGTACATAGCTTTCTAAATGTTCATAACCTAAAGCTTTAAGCTTTTCATCAATGAAATATTCTACTGCCTTCACATCATGTCTTGTAACAGATTCGATTTCTTTAATTCTCTTGAAAGAATCAAAGTTGAAATCCTTAGAAATCGCAAGAATATCATCTACCTTGTTAGGATCAACCTTGTCTAAAGTTTCTGTATGAAGGTGATCCAACTGGAACTTCAACCACTGGATTTCTACAAACACTCTATACTTAACAAGTGCATATTCACTGAAATAATCAGCTAACTGATCTTTAATCTTGCCATAACGTCCATCTAGAGGACAGAGTGTCATACTTTCAAATTCTAATTTATCCATTCGTTATTCTCCTTTAAAATACTTCACGCCGGCTTCAAATAACTTCTGATCCATTTCACCGTAGATGTTAAGGTCTCTGTTTTCACCCTGACGTTCAGAATGACCCATCTTACCTAATACTCTACCATCTTCAGAAACGATACCTTCGATACCATACATAGAACCATTAGGGTTATATGGAGATTCCATAGTCACATTTCCATTTGGATCAACATACTGGAATGCTACCTGACCATTATCAATTAACTGATCAAGTACTTCCTGAGGTGCAACGAAACGTCCTTCACCATGAGAAATAGGGATAATATGTTCATCACCTAACTCTACATTAGCAAGCCATGGAGACTTCACGCTAGATACTCTTGTAGTCACC
Source organism: uncultured Catenibacterium sp. (assembly GCA_900540685.1). Taxonomy (GTDB): domain Bacteria; phylum Bacillota_I; class Bacilli_A; order Erysipelotrichales; family Coprobacillaceae; genus Catenibacterium. Next base: position 1,844 of record UQGS01000017.1, read on the forward strand.
ATCTGAGATAAGTGGCGTCCAATTGTATTGAATGTAAGAGTAGGATCATCTTTACTCATATCCTTAATATGTCCATGAGGAAGTAAACCAAGTTTTACTAATGCCTGGAATCCATTACAGATACCAATCATTAAGCCTTCACGATTGTCTAATAAATCATCGATTGCAGCCTTTAATCTTGGATTACGTAATACAGTTGCAATGAACTTACCTGAACCTTCAGGTTCATCACCAGCTGAGAAACCACCTGGTAGCATCATGATCTGTGCATTGTGGATTGCTTCTTCTAATTCATCAACAGACTTCTTAATATCTTCTTCTGTCTTATTTCTAATAAGAACAAGCTGAACCTTTGCACCTGCTTTTTCAAATGCACGTTTAGAATCAAATTCACAGTTAGTTCCTGGGAATACAGGGATAACTACGTTAACTTCATCATACTTCTTAGAAGCAAACATCTTGCCTCTTTCATTACAGTCACCAGTACGTACTTCTGTAGTAGGTGCTTTTGCTGTAGTAGGATATACAGATTCTAATGGTGCACTATTCATTTCATATGCATCATCAAGTGTCACTTTCTCACCTTTATATGATACAGCCTTTTCTTCATTTGTAGAAGCAATAATACGAACATTTTCATATCCTGCAACAACTTCTGCATTGTCTACTTCTACAATGATATGTCCAAAGTTCTTTTCAACTAAGTCATTAAGTGTTAAAGCATCATCAAATGCTACACCAATTTCATTACCAAATGCCATCTTATAAACAGCTTCAACTAAACCACCGTCTTTAACTGTATAAGCTGAATAAGCCTTTCCAGACTGAATTAAAGCTTCTACAGCATCAAACTGTTTTCTTAAAGCTTCGAAATCAAATACATGGAATTCATCCTTAGGAAGCATGAATTCTACTAATACATGTCCTGCTTCTTTTAATTCAGGAGTGATGACTTTATGTACATCTCCACCAGTAATCGCAAATGATACTAAAGTTGGAGGAACATCTAAGTCTTCAAATGAACCTGACATAGAATCCTTACCACCAATTGAAGGTAATAATAATTCTTCCTGGGCACGATAAGCACCTAGTAATGCACTAAATGGTTTACCCCATCTCTTAGGATCATTTAATAACTTTTCAAAGAATTCCTGGAATGAGAAACGGATTGTATGCCATGTACCACCCATTGCAATGATCTTTGCAACAGATTCTACAACTGCATTGATTGCACCATGATATGGTGACCATTCAGAAATAAGTGGGCTATAGCCATAACTCATTAATGAACATGTAGTTGTTTCTTTTCCTAATACAGGAATTAATGCAGCCATACCTTCAGTTTCTGTACGATATGTCTTACCACCAAATGGTGAAAGAACAGTACCATTACCGATAGAAGAGTCAAAACGTTCTACTAAGCCCTTCTGAGAAGCTGTAGATAAACGAGATAATACTTCTTTAGTTGTTTCAGTGAAGTTTTCTTTTGCTTCTGGGTTGAATGGTGCGTTATCAAAATCAGGTAATTCTACATGGATATCCTGATAACGTTTAGCACCTGCTTCATCTAAGAAGTCTCTAGAGATATCTACAATAGTATCTCCCATATATTTCATAGTTAAACGGTTCTTATCTGTAACTGTAGCGACCTGTACAACTTCAAGGTTTTCATCATGAGCCGCCTGGATACAGAAGTCTTTATCACATTCATTGATGACAATAGCCATACGTTCCTGTGATTCACTGATTGCAAGTTCAGTACCATTTAAACCTTCATATTTCTTTAATACTGCATCTAAGTTGATATCAAGACCAGGTGCTAATTCACCAACTGCAACGCTGACACCTCCAGCACCAAAGTCATTACATCTTACAATCTTCTTAGAGAATTCTTTATTTCTAAATAATCTCTGAATCTTTCTTTCTTCAACTGGGTTACCTTTCTGTACTTCAGCACCAGCCGTTTCAGTTGTCTTTAATTCATGCTTCTTAGAAGAACCAGTCGCACCACCAATACCATCACGACCAGTACGTCCACCAATTAATAAGACAATCTGTCCATTTTCAGGAATTAATCTCTTAACCTGTTCTTCTGGAGCCGCTGCAACAACAGCACCTAATTCCATTCTCTTAGCAACATAACCCTGATCATATACTTCATGTACAAAACCAGTTGTTAAACCAATCTGGTTACCATAAGAAGAGAAACCATGAGCTGCTTCTTCACAGATCTTTCTCTGTGGTAATTTACCAGGAAGTGTATCTTCTAGTTTCTGACGAGGATCACCTGCACCAGTAATACGCATTGACTGGTAAACATAAGCACGACCTGATAATGGGTCACGGATTGCACCACCTAAACATGTAGCGGCACCACCAAACGGTTCGATTTCAGTTGGATGGTTATGTGTTTCATTCTTGAACATTAATAACCAGTCTTCATCACCATCAGTTGTATGAACCTTTAAACGAACTGAGCAGGCATTGATTTCTTCAGATACTTCCATATCATCCAAATAGCCACGCTTTCTAAGTTCTTTCATAGAAATAGTTGCAAGATCCATTAAAGTAAGTGGTCTCTTTGTATCTACACCATAAACAACATGACGGCTTGCTTTATACTTTTCTACATCTTTTTCTAAGATTTCTTTAAATGCACCACTTGCGATATCAATATCAGTAATAACTGTCGCAAATGTAGTATGACGACAATGGTCAGACCAGTAAGTATCTAATACTCTGATTTCAGTTTCTGTAGGATCTCTCTTTTCTACATCTCTGAAATAGTTCTGAGTGACTTTTAAGTCATCGAAGTTCATTGCAAGACTCATCTTTTCAAGTAATGCTTCAACTTCTTCATCAGTGAAACCAATGAATCCTTCAATTACAGGAACCTTCTTGATTTCAACAACTGCATCATTTAAATCTGCTGGCTTTTCTAAAGAAGCTTCTCTAGAATCAACAGGGTTAATTAAATAATGTTTAATTGCTGGTAATTCATCACTAAAAATACCTTCAATTACAATAAGCTTTGCACATTTAACCTTAACGCCTTTTTCACCAGTTAATAACTGGAAGCACTGTTCACAGGCATCAGCTCTAGCATCATACTGTCCTGGAAGATATTCAATCGCAAAACTTACTGCTCCTTCTGGAAGTGCAAATTCTTCACGATATACTTCATCTACCATTGGCTCAGAAAGAATAGTAGGAATACCTTCTTCTAATACTTCTTCAGTAATACCCTGAAGATCATAACGGTTGACAACTGTTAAGTTAGAAATGTCAGTTAAACCAAGTCTTGTCATCAAATCATGTTTGATAGAGTCTGCTTCAACCGCATTTTCTTTTCTTTTTTCTACATAAACGCGATAAACTTTAGCCATGTTATCCTCCTAATGTAAGCCAATATCTTTACGCATATACATGCCATCAAAATGAATGTTTTCAATTGCATCATAGACTTTCTTTCTTGTTTCTTCAAGATCATGTCCCAATGCACAAACATTTAATACACGTCCACCATTTGTGACGATTTCATTGTTTTCATTACGTTTAGTACCTGCATGGAAGACAACGATATCTTCTGGAAGATGATCTAAACCAGTAATGACTTTACCCTTTTCATAAGATCCAGGATAGCCTCCACTTGCAAGAACAACACATGTTGCCTGTTCATCTTTCCACTTAACATCTACATCTTTTAATGTATTTGTAGCACATCCATACATTACTTCATATAAATCACTTTCAAGTCTCATTAAGATAACCTGAGTTTCAGGATCACCAAAACGGACATTGAATTCTAATACCTTTACATCCTGATCCTTGATCATTAATCCAATAAAGACAACCCCACGATAATCCATATGATCTTCATGTAAGCCTTTCATGAATGGGTCAAGAATCTTTTCTTTGAAAGTCCCTTCCATACCTTCTGGTAAGAATGGGTTAGGTGATACAGTTCCCATACCACCAGTATTTGGACCTTCATTATTATCATAAATCTGTTTATGGTCTTTTGCAGATACCATAGGTACGATTGTATCATGGTCTACAAAGCATAATAGAGAGCATTCAAAGCCAGTTAAGAATTCTTCTAAAACAACCTTCTTACCAGCATCACCAAAAGCACTGCCATCAAGCATGACTTTAAGTTCTTCTTTAGCCTGTTCTTTAGTTTCACAGATGACTACACCCTTACCTGCTGCAAGACCATCAGCCTTAACAACAACAGGAAGATCAAAAGCATCTAATGCTTTAACAGCTGATTCATAATCAGTCACTTCTTCATACTTTGCAGTAGGAATATTGTGCTTTTTCATGAAATCCTTAGAGAAGGCTTTAGAACCTTCAAGAATAGCTGATTCTTTTCTAGGACCAAATACTTTGTGACCTCTTTCTTCAAGATAATCAGCAAGTCCCATACATAATGGTACTTCAGGACCAATAACAGTTAAATCAATACCCTTTTCTTCAACAGTCTTTAAGATAAAAGGCATATCTTCTACACTACCTGGAATACATACAGCATCCATACCAGGATTACCAGGAATAGCATATAATTCAGTAACATGTTTACTCTGTTTTAATTTCCAGGCAATTGCATGTTCTCTTCCACCACTTCCAATAACAAGAACCTTCATATAACGCCTCCTTAGTGTCTAAAATGTCTATAACCATTGAATACCATTGTCATATCATGTTCATCACAATAGTCAATAGATTCCTGATCACGAACTGATCCACCAGGCTGTACAATAGCCTTAATACCTGCTTCATCAGCCACCTGTGCACAATCACTAAATGGGAAGAATGCATCACTTGCTAATACAGCACCATGGAAATCCTTATCAGGATTATTATGAATTGCATTTTCTAATGCCCAGATACGTGAAGTCTGTCCTCCACCAACAGCTAAAGTACATCCGTCTTTCACTAGTACAATTGCATTAGACTTAACATATTTAACAACCTTTAAACCAAATTCCATATCAGATAATTCAGCTTCTGTTGGCTGCTTTTTAGTCACTACTTTCATTTCATCAATAAGCTTAGTATTTAATTCCTGAACAAGTGCTTTACCTTCAAGATACTTAATGTCATACTTAGCATCACGTGCATCAAGATTCTTAAGCTTTAATAAACGTAAGTTCTTCTTCTTTTCTAATACTTCTAAAGCATCATCATCAAAATCAGGTGCTGCAATGATTTCTAAGAAAGTCTTCTTCATTTCTAAAGCAGTTTCTTTATCAATCTTATAGTTTACAGCAATGATTCCACCAAAGATAGAAGTTGGATCACCTTCATAAGCACGCTTATAAGATTCATAACCAGTCTTACCAATAGCCACTCCACAAGGAGTTGAATGCTTAATTGCAACAGTGACTAACTGATCACCAAATTCTCTTACGCAAGCAACTGCACCATATAAGTCGTTTACATTGTTGAAAGAAATTTCTTTACCATGTAACTGTTCATAATCTAATAAAGAATGCTGAACATATGGATCAACGTAGGCATTTGCACTCTGCTGAGAGTTTTCACCATAACGCAAGTGATCTGTCTTCTTTAATGAAATATTTAAAATATCAGGGAATTCATCATGTACCTGATCAGCGAAATAACGAGAAATCATTGCATCATAGCTGCCTGTTAAGCTATAAGCCTTATAAGCAAGATTCATTCTGAATTCAAAATCAGTCTTGTCTTCTCTAATAGCTTCTAATACAGCATCATAATCTTTTGGATCAGTAACAATCAATACATCCTTGAAGTTCTTAGCAGCAGAACGAATCATTGATGGTCCACCGATATCAATGTTTTCAATCATTTCAGCCATTGGCTTACCAGCCTTAAGCGCTTTTTCAAACTCATAGAGATTACAACAAACAAGATCAATAGGTGTAATACCCATTTCTTCTACAGTCTTGACATGTTCTTCTACATCTCTTCTAAATAGAATACCACCATGTACTTTTGGATGAAGTGTCTTAACTCTTCCATCAAGAATTTCAGGGAAACCTGTCACATCATCGATTTCAATAGCTTTTACACCTGCTTCTAATAGTTTCTTATATGTTCCACCAGTAGAAACAACTTCAAATCCTAATTCTTCAAGACCTTTCGCAAATTCAACAATACCTTCTTTATTTGTAACTGATACTAACGCTCTTTTCAACTGATCTTCACCCTTTCATTTTCTACAGAAACACGTCCTTCACAATATAAAGCAACAGCTTCTGGTAAGATTTCATGTTCGATTTCTAAGACACGTGCCTGAATATCTTCAGGAGTCTCTAAATCTGAAATATCAACCGCTCTTTGTAAGATGATTGGCCCACCATCCACTTCTCCAGTAACAAAATGAACAGTTGCACCTGACACCTTTACACCTCTTTTAAACACAGCTTCATGGACATGCATTCCATAGAATCCAGGACCACAGAAAGATGGAATAAGTGAGGGATGAATATTAATAATACGATTCTTATATTGTGCAAGAAGCTTGTCTCCAACAATAGCAAGATAACCTGCTAATACAACAACATCAATCTTTTCTTCTTCAAATCTCTTTAAGATCTCATCTTCATCCTTGATCCATTCTGCCTGAATACCATGAAGACGGGCTCTTTCTAAACCGTAAGCCTTCTTACGGTTAGAAATAACCAGACGGATCTGTCCATTGATTTTTCCGGCTTCACACGCATCGATGATGGACTGAAGATCAGTTCCACCACCAGATACGCATACAGCTATGTTTAGCATAATTCTGCTCCCTTTTCACCTTCAGCAATATAACCTACTTCATAGCTTTCATAGCCAGCAGCATTAATTGCTTCGATAGTCTTTTCAACATCTGCAGGATCAACAGCAAGAACCATACCTAATCCCATGTTGAATGTGTTGTACATCATCTTTTCTTCAACGTTTCCTGCTTTTGCGATTAAGCCAAAGATAGGAGGTACTTTATAGCTGTCCTTCTTAACAACAGCCTTTACACCATCAGGTAACATTCTAGGAAGGTTTTCATAGAATCCTCCACCAGTAATATGGCTACATCCCTTAACCTTGATACCAGCATTCTTTACGCTCTTTAATGCTTTTACATAAATCTTAGTAGGCGCAATTAATGCTTCACCTAAAGTAGTACCTAATTCATCATAATAAGTATCTAAAGATTCTTTAGTCATTTCAAATACGCTACGTACTAAAGAGAATCCATTACTATGTACACCAGTAGATGCAATACCAACTAAGGCATCACCAGGCTTGATTGTAGAACCATCAATAATATCTTTTTTATCTACAACACCTACTGCAAAACCAGCTAAATCATAATCATCAACAGGCATTAAACCTGGATGTTCTGCAGTTTCACCACCAACAAGGGCACATTCAGACTGAATACATCCTTCAGCAACACCCTTAACGATAGTCGCAATCTTTTCAGGATAGTTCTTACCACATGCAATGTAATCAAGGAAGAATAGAGGTTCTCCACCTGAACAAGCAATATCATTCACACACATTGCGACTGCATCAATACCAATTGTATCGTGTTTATCCATTACAAAAGCAAGTTTTACCTTTGTACCACAGCCATCAGTACCAGATAAAAGAACTGGTTCTTCCATATCCTTGATCTTGCTTAAATCAAAAGCACCAGCAAAACCACCAATACCACCAAGTACTTCTGGTCTCATAGTAGCCTTAACATGCTTCTTCATTAATTCTACTGACTTATAACCTGCTTCAATATCTACTCCAGCTTTTTTATAATCCATGTTTCTTCATCCTTTTATCTATTATTTTTCCATTCTTGCAAGAACTGCTTTATAAGTTTCGATTAAATCTCCAATATCCTGTCTGAATACGTCTTTGTCATACTTCTTGTTAGTATCTACATCCCATAAACGGCAAGAATCTGGTGAGATTTCATCAGCTAATACGATTTCGCCATCTTTAGTTTTACCAAATTCGATTTTGAAATCTACAAGCTTTAAGTTTAATCTTAAGAAGAAAGCCTTAAGTAATTCGTTGATCTTTAATGTTTCAGATTTAATAGTGTTATATTCATCTCTAGTGCAAAGACCTAAAGCAACAGCATGGTCTTCATTGATTAATGGATCACCATATTCGTCATTCTTATAACTAATTTCAAAAATTGGTTCTTCTAAAACAACACCTTCCTTAGCACCAAGTCTCTTACAGAAAGAACCTGTTGTAATATTACGTACAATAACTTCTAGTGGGAAGATTTCTACTTTCTTAACTAAATCATCAGTATCATTTAACTTTTCAATCATATGAGTCTTGATACCAGCTTCTTCTAACATATCAAAGATAATACCTGAAATAGTGTGGTTTAATACACCCTTGCCAGCAAACTGATCATGTTTTACACCATTACCTGCAGTTGCATCATCTTTATAATGCATTAAGATAACATCTTCGTTATCAGTTGCAAAAATTTCCTTAGCTTTTCCTTCGTACATTAATTCTTTCTTTTCCATTGTTGTTTTCTCCTCTTATCTGTATTTTTCTGAAATTTCGTTATTTGTATCTAAGCAGGCTTTTTCCATAGCCTGACGGTTGTTCTTTAATTTTTCACTTAATTCTGGATATTTGATTGCCATGATTTCAAGTGCTAACCAGGCAGCATTCTTAGCACCATCAATTGCAACTGTTGCAACTGGGATACCAGAAGGCATCTGGACAATTGATAATAAGGCATCCATTCCATCTAAACTTGCACCTTTGATTGGAATACCAATAACTGGTAACACTGTCATAGAAGCAACGACACCAGGTAAGGCAGCAGCCATACCAGCAGCTGTTAAGATAACATCTGTTCCATTGTTGTTGCATTCTTCTACAAATTCACTCAATGCACGATGTGCACGGTGTGCAGATAAAGCACGTACTTCAACATCTACGCCATATTCTTTTAATATGGCAATTCCTTTTTCTACCTTTGCTTCATCAGAGGCAGAACCCATAATTACTGCAGCTTTCATTTCAGTCCTCCATTATTTTCATTATGACTTTCATGATCTAGGTGCTCAGAGGCCTTTCACCTAAACTTGACCTCAATTATTAGAATAAACCAGTAATCTTACCGTCTTCATCAATATCCATATTATTTGCAGCTGGTACTTTTGGTAAACCTGGCATACGCATAATATTTCCAGAAATAGCAACTAAGAATCCAGAACCAGTATTTGGAATTAAGTCACTGATTGTAACTTTAAATCCTTCAGGACGTCCTAGTAAAGTCGCATCATCTGATAAAGAATATTGAGTCTTTGCAATACAGATTGGTAAATCACCTAAGCCCTGAGCAGTGAACTTCTTGATCTTGTTCATTACTTTCTTAGTGAAGACAACATCATCTGCACCATAAATTTCTTTAGCAATTGTCTTAATCTTTTCATCAATAGGCATATCTAATGAATAGATAGGTGCATAATGAGATTCTTCTGTATCTAAGATATTTAATAGCTTGTTGGCAAGATCAATGCCTCCTTCGCCACCCTTAGCCCATACTTCAGAAATAGATACTTCAACATTGAGTTCCTTACACATATCATCTAATAGCTTTAATTCAGCTTCTGTATCTGTAGGGAATGCATTAATCGCAACGATACAAGGTAAACCAAACTTCTTGATATTTTCAATATGTTTAGTTAAGTTACCAATACCCTTCTTTAATGCTTCAAGATTTTCAGTGCCTAATTCTTTCTTATTCACACCACCATGCATCTTTAATGCACGAACAGTTGCAACAATGACAACCGCATCTGGATTCAATCCAGCCTGACGACACTTGATATCTAAGAACTTTTCAGCACCTAAATCAGCACCGAATCCTGCTTCAGTAATGGCATAATCACCAAGCTTCATAGCAAGCTTTGTAGCCATAACTGAGTTACATCCATGAGCGATATTGGCGAATGGACCACCATGTACAAATACTGGAGTATGATCTAAAGTCTGTACAAGGTTAGGCTTGATTGCATCCTTTAATAATAAAGTCACAGCACCAGTTGCATGAATATCATCAACAGTCACTGGTTCACCATCATAATTATAAGCAACAATCATTCTTGCAGCTCTTGCCTTTAAATCTTCAAGAGAAGTTGATAAACATAAGATACCCATCACTTCACTTGCAACACTAATATCAAAACCATCTTCACGAGGAACACCATTTGGTTTACCACCTAAACCAACAACAATATGTCTTAAAGCACGATCGTTTAAGTCAACAACTCTCTTCCATACAATCTGTCTAGTATCAATATTCAAAGGGTTACCCTGCTGAATAGAGTTATCAAGCATTGCGGCAATTAAGTTATTTGCGGAAGTGATGGCATGAATATCACCTGTGAAATGAAGGTTGATATCTTCCATAGGAACAACCTGAGCATATCCTCCCCCAGCTGCACCACCTTTAATACCAAAGCAAGGACCTAAGCTTGGTTCACGCATTGCGACTACAGATTTCTTACCTAACTGATGTAATGCCTGTGATAAACCAATCATTGTAGTTGTCTTACCTTCACCAGCAGGTGTTGGGTTGATTGCAGTTACAAGGATTAATTTACCCTCCGGATTATTTTCAACTTTCTTGATAGTTTCTAAAGAGACTTTTGCCTTATATTTACCATATAATTCTAAATCATCTTCAGTAAGTCCAATCTTTTCAGCCACATTTTTAATTGGCTCCATGACTGTACTCTGTGCAATTTCTACGTCTGTTAACATTTTTTGTTTTTCCTCTCTTTCAGGTTATTTTCTTTCAAAACAATTATATACTAATCCAGTACCTGCATGCTTTCTTTTTTTTGAAAAAACAAAAAAAGAGCCTACTAAGTCCAGGACGTTGCCCAGACGGTCGGCTCTTCAAGAAATTATACTCCATGTGGTTAATTCCACTTCCGTCAGTCGTATAATACAGTTGTAGTTTATCAAATAACCTATTGTTTGACAAGCACAAATTTGATTAAATAGTGGCATAAGTTTATAATATAAAAACGGAGGTAATGACTATGTTTAAAGAAGTAGATATAAAGACATTTGATTTAGAAATATTTAATAAATTGAATAAGGAATGGGCACTACTCAGTGCAGGTAATAAAGACGCATTTAACACCATGACTATTTCATGGGGAGAGATGGGTACTTTATGGAATAAGCCAGTGATGACTTGTTTTGTAAGACCACAGCGTTATACAAAGGAATTCATTGATTCTAATGATAAGATGACTCTTTCATTCTTTAACGGAGATCATATGAAAGACTTAACAATACTTGGTAGAGAATCTGGACGTGATGGTGATAAGATTGCGAAGACTGATTTAACACCTACATTTATTGAAGATCTTCCTACATTTGAAGAAGCAAAGATTGTTGTTGTAGGAAAGAAGCTCTATGAAGATACTATCAAGCCTGAATGTTTCTTAGATGAAACACTTGTAGATAAGAATTATCCTGAGAAAGATTTCCATACAATGTATATATGTGAAGTTGAAAAGATCTATATGAAATAAAAGAAGCGTTAGTGCGCTTCTCTTTTTAGTTTATCGTATTCTTTTATTTGGTTATATTCTTCAATTGTTTTCTTAATATCATTAAAGATATGTGGATCAAGTGTCTTCTCTAATTCATCTTCGTCCACAAACTTATAATCTGTATGCTCAAATGAAATCTTAACCTGATCATTTGTAGGAATACATAAGAAACCAATACCCACTGTCTGATAATGTGGTCTAATAGCCGTAAATGTATAAACTGGCTTAATGATTTCAATATCTAGTCCTGTTTCTTCCTTCAATTCTCTTACTAATGCCTGGTGAGGATCTTCCCCATATTCTAATCCACCACCTGGTAATTCCCAATACCCAAGTCCATCTGATGAAGGTCTGACACGTTTTAAAATCAATGTCTTGCCTTCATAAATCACAATACCTTTTACTGTAATATGAAACTGTATGTCCTTATTCTCCATATTCTTTTGCCCCCTTTTTAATATATTAGCACAACTCTTGAAAGAACGTTACAAAAAGGTGTAGTATCTGTGTTTCAAATACTTCAGAAATTGTATATAATAGTCACTGAGGTGAATAAAATGATTAATTTCAAAGAAGAAATATTAAAGCATAAAGATGAAATGCTGAAAGATTTAAAGGACTTATGTCTCATCCCTTCAACTCTTGATGAATCTACTGCAAAAGAAAATCAGCCATTTGGTGAAAACAACCGTAAAGCGCTTGATTTAATGCTTTCTATTGGTCAAAGAGATGGATTCGTTACTGATGATTGTGATGGATATGCTGGTTCTATTGATATTGGCGAAGGAGAAGAATGTTTTGGTATCCTTGGACACTTAGATGTTGTACCTACTGAAGGTCAGGAATGGGATTATCCAGAATATGATATGACTCTTGATGGAGATACACTCTATGGTCGTGGTGTCGCTGATGATAAGGGACCTTTAATTGCCGCTTATTATGCTGCTAAGATTGTCAATGAACTTGATTTTGAAAAGAGAATGAAGGTTCGTATCATCTTTGGATGTAATGAAGAAAATGGTTCTCGCTGTATGCATTACTATTTCCAGCATCGTCCATATCCAAAGATGGGATTTACTCCAGATGCTGATTTCCCTGTAGTATATGGTGAAAAAGGTAACTGTCATTTCATCATCAAGGGTAAAACAGATGATGATAAGGTGATTTCTATTCATTCAGGACGTGTCGTGAATATCGTACCAGATCAGGCTAAAGCTGTATTAAAGGGTACTGACTATGAAGAATCATATAATGCATTCTTAAAAGAAAATAACTTCAAAGGTTCTTTAGAAGTTATAGATGGTAATACACACTTATTCTTAAGAGGTAAGAGTGCCCATGCATCTCAGCCTCAGTTAGGTAATAATGCAGCAAGTAACTTATGTCATTATATTGCAGGCGTGACTAATAATAGCTATGCAAAATTCGTTGATGAATATTTATATAATGATTATTTAGGTGAAAAGTTCAATGTCGCATTTACTGGTGAAATGGGTGCTTTAACTGTTAACCTTGGTATCTTAGATTATGAAAATAATGAAGGTTCATTAACTCTTGATTTACGTCTTCCTCATGACTCAGATAATGATGTTCTTGTGAAGAATGTAGATGAAGCTGTTAATAAGTATGGCTTTAGTGAAGAACATAACATTGGTCCTGCATTATATGTAGATCCTAATAGTGAATTAGTTCAGAAGCTTCATGAATCATATGTACAGTTCACAAATGATCATGAACATGGTCCTCAGACTATTGGTGGTGGAACTTATGCAAAGAAAATGCCTAACTGTGTTGCTTTTGGTTGTGAATTCCCTGGTAAAAACCATCATATGCATGAAGAAAATGAATTAATTTCATTAGATGATTTATTAACTGCAGCTGCTATCTACGCTCAGTCTCTCTATAATCTTCTTAAAAAATAGTTGAATTCCATGTGCAACTCAAGTATAATCTTAGTTGCACAAAGTTGCGGCCGTGGTGGAATGGTAGACACGCAAGTTTGAGGGACTTGTGGACGTACGTCTGTGTGAGTTCAAATCTCATCGGCCGCACCATTAATTAAGATGAACTAGCTAGAGATAGCTAGTTTTTTATATTATGTGGAGGATTTTGTATGATTGATCATATGGAAATAAGAGGCGCAAAGGTACATAACTTAAAAAATATTGACGTTGACATTCCTCTAAATAAGATTGTAGCTATTTCTGGTGTATCAGGAAGTGGCAAGTCTTCTTTAGCATTAGGAGTCATCTATGCTGAAGGTTCTAGAAGATATCTAGAAGCATTATCTACTTATACAAGAAAACGAATCTCTCAAGGAGAAAAAGCCAAAGTAGATTCTATTAGATATGTTCCTAGTACTCTAGCATTACATCAAAGACCTAATATACCAGGCATTCGTTCTACTTTTGGAACACAGACAGAATTATTGAATTCTATTCGCTTATTATTTTCACGTTGTGGAGATTATTTATGTCCTAACGGACATAGAGTACCTGCGAGTATAAATGTAGCGAGAGGTGAAATGATTGAGTGTCCAATCTGCCACGAAAGATTTAATGGCTTAAGTGCTCAGGAGTATGCCTTTAATTCACAAGGCGCATGTCCTGATTGTCAGGGCACTGGTATTGTACAGACAATTAATATTGATTCTTTGATTCCTGATCCTCATCTAACTATTGATGAAGGAGCCGTAGCACCATGGAATACACTCATGTGGTCATTAATGAAAGATGTCTGTCGTGCGATGGGTGTGCGTACTGATGTTCCTTTTGAAGAATTAACAGAAGAAGAGAAACATATTGTCTATGATGGACCAATGGTTAAAAAACATATTTTCTATCGTCCTAAGAATAAAGAGAGCGTGGAAGCAGGAGAATTAGATTTTACTTACTATAGTGCCAAAGCGACTGTCTTGAATGCATTAAAGAAGGTCAAGAATGAAAAGAATATGAAGCGTGTCAGCAAATTCCTTAAGGAAGAGACATGTCCGACTTGTCACGGCTCTCGTATTAATAGACGTGCAAATTCTACATTACTTGGTGGTAAGACTTTAACTGAAGTATGTGCGATGAGTTTAAAGGATTTAGCTGCATGGCTTCCACAGGTAATCAATACCCTTAATGATGATGTAAAAGAAATGGGTTTTACTATTCTTGAAGAATTCATGATTAATGCGCATGCCTTGCTGTCTTTAGGTCTAGGTTATTTGACTCTTGATCGTGCTTCTTCTACATTATCAACAGGAGAACTACAAAGAGTACAGCTTGCACGTACTGTAAAAAACAGAACGACAGGTGTTCTTTATGTTCTTGATGAACCTTCTATTGGACTACATCCTGCCAATGTAGATGGCTTGATTGCGATTATGAAAGAGTTGATTAAGGATGGGAACTCTATTGTTTTGGTCGATCATGATACAAGAATTCTTAAAGAAGCGGATTATATGATTGAAATAGGGCCTGAAGCAGGTAAAAATGGTGGTTCTATAATTAGTCAGGGTACTATTGATGAAATCATTCAGAATAAGAATTCTATCATTGGACCTTATCTCAATGATTTACATCAAACTCTTGTAAGAAATAAGAAAGAGATTTTTAATGAGGGCTTTTTAAGACTTAAGACAGATACAATACATACTGTCAAACCACTGGATATTTCTATTCCTAAAGGAGTTCTTACTACAATTACTGGTATGTCTGGAAGTGGTAAGACAACATTGATTCTTGAATCGTTATATCCTGCCATAAAGGCTTCATTAAATCACGAAAGACTTCCTCAACATGTAAAAGAATTGGATGCATCATGGGTCAATAAGATTGATTTGATTGATGCGTCCCCTATTGGAAATAATGTCAGAAGTACTGTCGCAACTTATTCTGGTGTATTTGATCATTTAAGAAGATTGTATGGAAGATTAAGTGATCAATATAGTGCAGGTGATTTTTCTTATAATACAGGTAAGTTAAGATGTCCTGTATGTGAAGGTACTGGTACTATTTCTATGGATATACAGTTTCTTCCAGATATAGAAATGACTTGTGAACATTGTGATGGAACACGTTACAGCAATGATGTGGATTCTATAATGTACCATGGTTATTCTATTAAAGATGTAATGTCTCTTACTATCTTAGAAGCGTTAGATGTATTTAAAGACATTAAGAAGATTAAAGAGAAACTACAGGTTCTAGTGGATTTAGGAATTGGTTATTTGACTCTTGGTGAAGCAACACCTGCCTTATCTGGTGGAGAAGCACAAAGATTAAAACTGGCATCAGAAATAGGAAAAGTACAAGATGGAAGCATCTTTATCTTTGATGAACCTTCTATTGGATTACATCCATTAGATGTAGAAACACTACTTCGTGTATTTGATACATTAATTAATCAAAAAGCGACTATTATTGTGATTGAACATGACTTAGATGTTATTAGAAATTCTGATTATATTATTGATATGGGACCTGAGGGCGGTCAACTTGGTGGAGAGATTATTGCGACGGGAACTGTCGAAGAAATTAAACAGAATAAGAATAGTAAAATTGGAAAATACTTGTGAAAGCACCCAGTTCAAAATGAACTGGGTGTTTAATCAATATAATATCTATTCTTTCCCTTGCTTTTCTTCCCATATTCTATCGCCTTTTTAGGACATTTCGCAATACATGCCATACAATGTGTACATTCCTTACCCCATACAGGACGATGATCTTTTATTTGTATATTTTTTAATGGACATAATTTCTCACATAATCCGCATCCAATACATTCATCCGTACTATAGAAAGCAGCTGCTTTCACAAAAAGTGGATAGAAAACTGTATTCACAATAGAAGATTGGAACTTGTCTTTCAATTGTAATGACATATTAGGAAAAGGTAAATGCTGATGGATATAGGAAACTGCTTCTTTAATAATAGGATCTGCCTGTTTAACAATCTTTTTGGCTTCATCATCTTCTGGTGTATTAAACATTGCGAGATAGTTTTCTGGCATAATGATTTCCATTGTACCTCTATAGTTGAACCCCTTCTTCTCACATAGTTTTCTATTATAATAACCTGCATTGCCTATATTTCCCCCACAATCCATCACAAAATAAACTTCTTCAACATCCTTAAAAGCTGTCAAACGAATCCATTCTTCGACAATACGAGGTATTCTCCAGGCATAAGTAGGTACGACAAATACCAATGTTCCTTGGATATTCTGTAAGCTATGGTCATTATTTCTAATAAGCGTATTCATATTTATATAATCTTCATTTAATTGTTGATGTAGTTCTCTTGCAATATATCGACTATTGCCTGTTCCTGTAAAATAATAAATCATTTGTGTACTCCTTGTTATATATAACTAACTTTCAATGTAATTTTTAAAAAAATGGTGTATACTTTGTAAAGAAAGAAGGTAAAGCAATGAAAAGAAAATGCTGGTGTGGTAGTCAGTTAGACTA
Source organism: uncultured Catenibacterium sp. (assembly GCA_900540685.1). Taxonomy (GTDB): domain Bacteria; phylum Bacillota_I; class Bacilli_A; order Erysipelotrichales; family Coprobacillaceae; genus Catenibacterium. The sequence continues at coordinate 18,878 of UQGS01000017.1, forward strand.
TCATGATTGTCATGAAGCTTTTGATAAAAAGCTTAAACAATATAAAAAACATGGTTATCTTATTCCTAATCATAAAATGATTAAGAATGAGAAACAGATTGAAGCTATTAAAAGAGCGGCTGTAGTAAATAATGGATTATTAGACTATATTGAAGAACATATCCAGATTGGTATGACAACACAGGATATTGATGATATGGCTGTAGCTTATACATCAAGTCATGGTGGTTATTCTGCAGATTTAAATTATGAAGGATATCCTAAGAGTATCTGTACTTCTGTTAATGATGAAGTATGTCATGGTATTCCTGGAGATTATGTACTTCAGGATGGAGATATCATTAATGTAGATGCAACAACTGGAGTAAATGGCTATTATGCAGATGCTTCAAGAATGTTTATGTTAGGTAATGTATCAGAAGAAGCACAGCGTCTAGTAAAAGTTACTAAAGAATGTCTTGAAGAAGGTATGAAGGCTGTAAAGCCTTGGGAAAGTACTATTGCAGATATTGGTACAGCAATTGAAAAGCATGCCCATGCCAATGGATATAGTGTTGTAGAAGAATTCTGTGGTCATGGTATCGGAAAAGCGATGCATGAGGATCCTTATGTATATCACTATACACCTAAGGAAAAGACTGTATTGATTGTTCCTGGAATGGTCTTTACGATTGAACCTATGATTAACCAGGGAACACGTCATATCCATCTAGGTACTGATAATGACTGGACTGTTTATACAGATGATGGAAAACTATCAGCACAGTGGGAACATACTCTTCTTGTGACAGAAGATGGTGTAGAAATTATTTCTAAATAACTAACCAGATATGAGAGAAGTCCTTATTTTTAAGGTCTTCTTTTCTTATCCAATAATAAATAGAACCAAAATCACCAAACATTATATCCGTCTCTTTTGTACATACAGAACTGCATTGGAATAAGAGAATCCATTCATGCTTGTGAGCCCGTATTTTCTTTTGATCGACTAATGTAGTTGTATAAGAATTATCATGACCTTGGTAAATTATTTCACAATCACCTTCCATTTCATCTTGAATAATATCTGGATAACCTAGTAACTTGAAGTTATTTTCTCTCAAGAAATAAGGGCTGTATTTTCTACATATCTTTTGATAGTCCTTGTCATCCAAGTCTTCCGGATAGTCTCTTTCTTCTAGAACTCTTAAATCAGGAAAATAATAAACTCTTGCACATCCTTAATCTTTTGCTTTTAGTCCTGCTGGCATTGTATGCAAATCATAGAAGAAGAGTAACAATCCTTTGGCTGGTAACAAATACTCTTCATCACAAAATGAAGCTTTTTCCAGGTTAATAGAAGCGACAAGTGTTAATGGTCTTTCATCTATATTAAGGCAACTGATTATTATCCTGCCTCTGGCTTATATATTCTCTCTATTAGTAAGAAATGGACAGAAGAGTATAACACTGAATTCTTTTCATGTTTAGTAGGTATTAAAAGGGATTAAACAAAAACTATTTAAAGCCTAACTAAAAAGTCTTCTTTACACGTCATATGTAAAGAAGACTTTTTTTATTTCACCATTGAGAATGCAAATACCACAACACCTAATATAACTAGGATGATACCTGTCACTCTATTTAATGTTTCTGGAGTGGCTTTATTCGCAAAGCGTGCTGCAATTCTTGCCCAGATGAATGTAAAGATAACACATAGAATCCATACACCCCAGTCAGGTGTACCACCAATCGCAAAATGAGATACAGCTCCTGTTAAGGCAGTGAATGTCATAATAAAGACACTTGTTCCTACTGCTGTCTTAAGTTCATAGCCTAATACAGAAGTAAGTATAAGAAGCATCATCATACCTCCACCTGCACCAATGAAACCACAGATAAAGCCAATAATAACACCACAGATTACTGACTGAATGGCTCTTTTTTGAGGAGAGACTGCTTCCATAGATTCTTTCGTTGTCATAACTGGTTTAAGGATAAACTTTACACCAAGCAGCATTGTCATAAAAACTGAGAAATTACCCATAGTGGCTGCTGGTACTAAACTAGAGACATAGCTTCCTACTACTGTAAAGCATAAAACAGAAGCCATCATGATTAAACCGTTTCTAATATCTAGATTCTTATTTTTACCATATTCATAAGCAGAGACTGCACTTGCAAGTACATCTGAAGATAAAGCGATACCTACAGCCATATAAGGCTTCATTCCTAAGAAAGTAATTAACATAGGACTAATAACTGCTGCAGCACTCATGCCTGCAAAACCAGTACCTAGACCTGCACCCATACCTGCAAAGAATGTAACAAGTAATGTTATTAATAATGTCATTTTATTGATCCTCCAATATTCTATTAAGATTGTCTTCCATAATTTCCATACCTTTAAATAGTATGTCTTTCATAGAATCATCCATGTTACTAAATAATTTGTCTTTAAAAGATTTCTGAATTAAACGTCCTTTTTCTATAATAGAATCTCCTTTAGAAGTACATACAAGTTCTGTCTTACGACGATCTCCTGCCACTTCTCTTCTTTCTAGATAACCTTCTTTTACAAGTTTATCTACATTTATAGAAACAAGATTAGCTTTAATTTTTCTTACTTCCACAATATCTCTCGCTGTCTTATATTGAGGATTATTCGATAAAAACATCAATATATCAAAAGCTGTTTGTGGTAATTTCATTTCCTGACATAATGGTTTACACATAACACTATATGCATGAGCCAGTTTATTTGGAAACTCTATATTGAAATACATACTTTCACCTTCTTTCATATTTGAATAGTTCATTTATGAACTATTATAATCTTATACTATAAGAAGTCAATAAAAAAGACTGCGTTAACAGTCTTTACGATACTTCTTTATGATGATTGATTGCTTCTATGACTTCTTGTCTTTTTACTTCATAAGCATGACCTGTATGCTCATCTAAAATATCCAGTGCTTTCTGATAGTGACCTTTTCTTACATAGTAATCAACATAATTGACTTGTACTGCTTCACTATCTGCATACTGACTTAAATAATCAAGAATCACTGATTCTTCTTTACCTGATTCTATAAGTAAATCCAAACCATATTTTGTCCATCGTTCATAGATAAACTTTTGGAGTTCTCTGTCATCATAAAGAGAGGAATAGAGAATCTTCTGATGAATAAGATTAAACTTCAAATCATAGAACTGCTTACTATCAAAATCATTCAAGAGTACTGGATCAATCACACCTTCATAAAATGGCAGGCAGCAGTCACTATAAAGTTCCTTCACTGCATTAAAGGCTTCTTCACTAGAAGGATAGATCTTTATAAGTTGTCTCAAATACTCATGGATATCTGTAAGGATTTCATAGACTTCTTTCTTTGGATCTAAGCCAGTCACCTTACTTAATGTACAGGCAATAAGTGCATGTGCTGTCTGGTAATCACGTATTGATATAAGTTTACTTAAAGAGATACGAAGATACTTTTTTAACTTCTTTAAAAGTGTTGGTATATGATCTTCATTATCATCTATCAGTTCTACTAGATAGTCTAAGTATTTATCTTGAATTGTCGTTGTTTCAATAAGATCGATAAAGCGTTGCTGTAAGGATTCGTTGAATCTCATTTCATTAAACAAGAGCTGTTCTAATTGATCTCTTGGGAGTGTATGAATACGTTCTTTGAGTTCTTTTATAAACTCGATATCTAGTTTTGCCTTGATATCATCATAATTTTCATAATCACTACATGCAAGTAATACAGCTGCCATATGCTTACAATGATGACCTTTATGTGCATAAGGACAATCACAATACATACCAGTGACCTGTTTATCCTTTAAATCTATAGTAACATGATAATCATCTGATCCTTCTACTACAGCCGCAATACCATAAGGCTCCTGATAAAGCTTCTTGACCTTCTCTTTATTAAAGTAATCATAACCACGTTTTAAGATGACATCCGTAAACTGGTCTGCCCAATCTATAATATTAAGATTTAAACAAGGTGAAATCTCCTTTTTCATCTTAAGTAAATCTTCATCTTCTTGATGATACTTTAATCCAAGTTCAACGACTTCAAGTGCTTTATTAGAATTTCTATTTTCTAAACATATATTTGCATATCGAGTAAACACAGGTGGATAATTATGATATGTATCAAGGAAATGAAGAATGTCCTGATGAGACTGATGTGCTTCCTGCAACATCTTCAATCCTATGTATATCCAGCGAGAATATTGCATACGTCCATCCCAGATATCTTTCAAGGCTTCACTACCTAGAATCATATGATTCACTATGCGGTACTTGTCTTCATATAATTCTTCATCATTAAAACATTCTAGAAAGACTTCAGTGAGATACTCTTCATCTTCTTTTTCATACTTATGGAAATGGTATTCTCTTTCAAATACATCTAATAAAGTCTTTTTATTATGACTGCAAGAAATGATTATTTTTAAATCATTCTTAAGTTCTTCTAAGATATCATCTTTTTCTTCAGGTATAGATGAAATGAGATAGAATGTTTCAAATACCAAATTAAGTGATCCAAGAGAGTCTTCGGTTATTGTAGGAAGAATTGAGCGTTTATAGGAAATGAGTTTATTGATCATCTCTTTATAGCTTCGACTCTCTGTAATAATATCTCTGATTACAGACTTGTACTTTTCATCAGTATTGGATTCTTGAAAATCATGGAATTGATATGTTTGTTTGGGATCATAGGCATAAAGAAGTGCTGCAATATGTTCACAATATTCATCTTCATTCTCACAGCTGCAATCCATATCTTCTATCATTCCATCACGTAAATAAACAATAGAGTAATGGTCATCATCGTCAAATATGCTTCCTTTGATTGCATATTCATTATGTTGAATGTCTTCTACTGCACCTCTTTGGTAGAGTTCATATCCTCTCTTTAATGTTCTTGGAGTGAACAATTGATTCCATCTTATCTTATCCATAAATGTACCTCTCTTAGAATCAATTATAGCACACTTAATTCATCTTTCTTCTTCAATATACGATATGCGATTAAACAAATAATCACTGATAATAATGATCCTAAAGGAGCGGCAAGTCCCATTGGAAACAAGTTATGAGGATACAAAATAGAAGCAATATAAGAACCTGGTACTCTGACTAATGAAAGAGAGATGATATTGTGAATAAAACCAATATAGCTCTTACCATCTGCTGCAAAGTAACCACTAAAGCTAAAGTGAATCCCTGCAAATATTGTATCAATAATATAAGAACTGATATATTGTGCACCTAGTAAGATTACTGTTGTATCTTTAGTGAATAAGCCAAGAAGTGTAGGTGCAGCACATTCTACAATCAAGGCAACAATGATTCCATAGAGAGTAGCAATTATAACTGCATATTTTAATACAGTACGGGCACGCCCGTAGTCTTTGGCACCGATATTTTGTGCAGACAAAGCTGATACAGTCGCAAGCATTGTAGAAGGGATAATAAAGATGGCAGTGATCATTTTTTCTACGATACCTACTGCAGCGGCATCATTTAAGCCACGACTATTCGCAATAATAGTAATGATGATAAAACCAATCTGAATACATCCATCCTGAATTGCGACAGGAAAGCCTACTTTTAAAATCTGTTTAAATACCTGAGGTTGAAGATGAAGGTCTTCTTTCTTGATATGAATATCAGAGGTACGATATTTCATTGAGATGAGTGCGATAATAACACTCACACTTTGTGATAAAGTAGTTCCTAATGCGGCACCTACAGGTCCCATATGAAATAAACCGATAAAGAGATAGTCTAAGACAATATTTAATAAACAAGCAATCGCAATAATATACATCGGGCTTTTAGAATCCCCTAAACCTCTGTATATAGAACTGATGATGTTATAAGCAGTAATGAAAGGGATCCCTATAAAGCAGATGACAAGATACTGTACAGTTCCAGCCATTGCTTCTTGTGGGACATTGAGTAACACAACAAGTGGTTTAACAAAAATAAGCAATAGAATAGTAGAAACAATAGAAATACATGCAAAGAGTGTAATCGTATTACCTATCGTTCTTTCTACTAATGTATGATTCTTAGCGCCAACTGCATGACTAATAGAAACAGTAACCCCCATAGCAAGTCCTACAAGAATTGCTGTCAACATATGCATGACCTGACTCCCATTAGAAACAGCTGTAATTCCATCTACCGCATTAAATTGCCCCACTATAAATAGATCAGCCATACCATAGAGTGTCTGTAAGAAATAAGATAACAGATAAGGTATCGCAAAAAATGCAATATGTTTAAGTAAGTTTCCTGATGTAGCATTGTTTTCCATATGAATTCCCCCTTTGTACTCTAAACAGGATCGGTATATTATAATTTTCATATCTAATATAGTCAATGATAATTTCAACTAATCGAGTAGAAATATTTTACTTTTTCTTGTAAATATCTAATTTACACTCCTAATACTTGCTTATTTCGCAATTTCTCATTCATCTTTGATGAAGGGTTGTCCCTTCGTCATGACTCAATTCCTTGCATAATTTTTTATTATTTCTTATACTATTAAAGAGGTGATTCGATGACTTATACAATTAAGCAGGTATCTGAAATGATGTCTTTACCTGTTTCTACTATTCGTTATTATGATAAGATGGGTCTCATTCCTTTCTTAGAAAAGAATGAATCAGGTTATCGTATTTTTAAAGAACAGGATATTTCTATGCTGCGTATTATTGAATGTTTCAAGAATACAGGTATGAGTATTTCTGAAATGCAACAATATGTAGAAATGGTGAAGCGTGGTGATGAATCATTAGAAGAACGTTATCAACTCTTTGTGAGAAGAAATGCGACAGTTAGAAAAACAACTAGAAACAATTGATCATAAACTCTGGTATTATGAAACTGCTATAAAAGCAGGTACAGAAGATATCCATAAAAAATAATCCTCTCGTGTTACAGAGAGGATTTTTTGTATGGAGTTATTCTCCTTCTATTTCTTTAATTAAACATTCATTGCCTTGCAGTAAGACAGTATTCCCACTATGACAATAAGGACATTCTCTACCATAATCGATTGTAGAATAAGTATTTTGACAGTTATGACAGATTGTAATAGCTTCAATCCATTCATAATCAAGTGTGGAATACTTTAGCAATGGTACTTTCTTCTTATAATATTCCCAGCAGTCTACTAAATAATCGGGTTCAATACCACTAACTTTTCCTATTTGTAATGTGACTCTACGAATATCTGTTAAGTTATTTTCCTGTGCGACATCTTCTAATGTCCTGACAATATGTACGACAATACCTAATTCATGCATTTTTATTTCTTCTTATTACGTAAGATTTTAATCTGTCTTTTTGCAGCATAAGGAAGAATGACCTTCAACTTATCTTCTGATCTTACCATATTGCTTCCTTCTGGGATATCTCTTGTAAGCTTGATTGCATCAAATTCACATTTAGTTGTACATAGACCACACCCAATACATTTATTAGGATCCACTACACTTGTACCACATCCAAGACAGCGTTTTGCTTCTGTTTGTACCTGTTCAGGCGTAAATGTAGAACGTAAATCTTTAAATGTTTCCATCGCAAGACCCTGTTTAGTACCAGGAATCTGTCTCTTTGAATGATCAAAGTCTAAAGTGATTAAAATATTGTCCTTATCAAACTGAGTAAACTGGTGTAAATCTCTACCTAAAGTTAAAGAATGACCCTTATGTACATAACGATGCATTGATTCAGCCGCTTCTTTACCCTGTGCAATCGCATCAATCGCAAAGCGAGGACCTGTATAGACATCTCCTCCTATAAAGATATCTTCTACAGAAGTCTGTAGAGTAGTCGCATCCGCTTGAATTGTACCATTTGGATTTGTATTGATATCTAATCCTTCTACAGGAATAATATCCTGTCCTACAGATAATAAGACATAATCACATGGGTAACTTTCTGTTTGTGTTTCATCATAAGATGGATTAAAAGCACCTGTTTCATCTCTTAAAGATATACATTTCTTTAATGTGATTGTATGATCCTTGATTTCCTGAGGACCCCATCCACAATGCATAGTAATACCTTCATGAATGGCTTCTTCTACTTCATCAGGGCTTGCAGGCATGTCTTCTTTGGATTCTAAACAGAATAAGTCAACAGACGCTGCACCACTTCTTAAAGCACTTCTTGCCACATCCATAGCCACGTTACCACCACCAATGACAACAACATGACCACTAAGCATGTCTTTACTTTCTTCTTTATTCACTTCTCTTAAGAAATCAACACCTGTCATGACATAATCTTCATTCATTTCAGGAATATTTAATCTCTTACCACCTTGTGCACCAATCGCAAGATAGATTGCTTCATAACCTTCTTCACGTAATCCATCAATAGTAATATCTTTACCTATTTCTACACCACATTTAAATTCAATGCCCATTGCCTTAAGTACTTCTATTTCTGCATCAATGACATCTTTTTCTAATCTAAATGATGGGATACCATAACGAAGCATACCACCTGGTTTTTCTTCTTTTTCAAAGATAGTCACAGGATACCCCTTGATTCTTAAATAATAAGCAGCACTCATACCCGCAGGACCCGCACCTATAATAGCCATCTTATTAGAATAGAATCCACCCTCTTCATTTTCACATAATGGAATATAGCGTTCTTCTTCATTGAGTTCTCTTTCTGCAATAAACTTCTTGATTTCATCAATCGCGAGAGGCGCATCTAATAATCCACGTGTACATTCCTGTTCACATCTTCTATTACAGATAGAACCACATACTGCAGGGAATGGGTTAAAGTCTTTAATAAGCTTTAAAGCATCTATGTAACGTCCATCACTAGCCATCTTGATATAACCCTGTATAGGAAGATGAGCAGGACAAGCTGTTTTACAAGGCGCAGTCCCTGTTTCATGACAATTGACTTTGGCAGTATCTCTAAAATCTGGATTCCAATGATCTGGTCCCCATTTAATCATATCTGGTAATTCTACCTGTGGGTATTCAATAGGTCCCTGTTTTGTACAAAGCTTCTGACCAAGTTTTGCAGCTCCTACTGGACATATTTCTACACACTTACCACAAGCGACACACTTACTGCCATCTACATGAGCACGATATGCACTTGCAGACATATTTGGTGTATTAAAGAGCTGACTTGTTCTTAACGCATTACACACACCTGCTGCACAGTTACAAATCGCAAAGATCTTATCTTCACCATCGATATTTGTAATCTGATGCACATAGCCTTTTCTTTCACATCTTTCTAATGTTTCAATAACTTCTTCATAAGTACAATAATGACCACCTTTATTTGTCTCTACAACATAATCAGCCATATCACCCACTGCAATACAAACATCGGCTTCAATATCACCTGTACCTTCTCCTCGTACTCTTTGTTGTCTACGACATGAACATGGAGATAAAGCATACTTATCATACTTATTGAGCCAATGAGAAATCTTTTCTACAGACACTGCTTCCTGATTAGCTTCAATAGATTTTTCTACTGGAATAACATGCATTCCAATACCAGCCCCTCCTGGAGGCACCATTGGAGTGACTTTTTCTAGTGGTAATCTTGTCATCTGTTCAAAGAATTCAGTCACAACTGGATGTTCTTTGACTAAATCATTATTCATCACCATGAATTCTGCAGAACCAGGGACAAACTGAGGCATAACATATTGTTTATGATGGTCTTCATTTTCCCAGTTATACTCAATCATCCCTATATCACATACTTCTTTTAATACACATTCAACACGTTCTTTTTCCCATCCTGTTCTTTTAAGGATTTCTTCAAAAGACATAGGTTTGCGTACTTCAAAAAATAAACATAAATTACATTGTTCATCATTCAAGATTTCACTTAAACATTTGTATTCAGGATCATCTTCCTTAAGTTTCTTGAACTTCACTGGTATTCGGTCTGTAATACGTCTTGCAAGTCTATCAATATTATCTCTATAGGCCATTGTTTTATTCCTTCCATTCTCTTATACGTGTTAAAAGATAATCACACCAAGGCTTGATTCCTTCTCCACTTTTTGCACATATTTCAAACACCTTAGCATTCTTATTACGATAATGAATATTCTCTTTACACTTCTCTATATCAAAATCAAAGTAAGGAAGAACATCCACCTTATTAATAAGCACGACATCACATACTTCAAACATAAGTGGATACTTTAAAGGCTTATCATCTCCTTCTGGCACACTTAATATCGCAATATTTAAAGTAGAACCCGTATCAAATTCTGCAGGACATACCAAATTTCCTACATTCTCTAATACGGCAAGATCTAGATTTTCCATTCCTAACTCATATAATCCCTGTCTTGTCATATCCGCATCTAAATGACACATGCCACCTGTGTGTAATTGTATTGTACGTACACCATACTGGCTAATAGTGTGCGCATCCACATCACTATCAATATCTGCTTCCATGACACCAATATTCACTTCATCTTTAATAGTTTCAATAGTGCGTGATAATGTGGTTGTCTTTCCTGAACCAGGACTAGACATGATATTAAGCAAGAAAACACCCTTCTCTTTGCATTCCTGTCTTAATAAATCTGCATCCTTATTATTATCTTCAAATATACTCTGTTTTACTTCTATAACCTTATACATATGTAAACCCCTTTCATTGATATTCTAATAGATTTTTTGAACAGAGTAAACAGAACAAAACAATCCTTTAACAAATCCCCTAATTTGTAAGGATTTAAAAATCCAAGAGTTTATGATTTACTTTAAAATAGTGTTGTATTTGGTGTATAATAGCACAGGTATTCAAAGGAGAAGAATTATGATATTAGAACAAATAGATGAAAACTTATTAAAAATCGCGAATGAATCTGATGTAGAATTAAAAGACATTTATGAAAAGATTGATGATGTTTGTTTCTACAACTCAAACAGAATTCTTTCTGCATTTATTGAGAATAATGTCAGCTATTCTGATTTTGCGGACATGAATGGATATGGTAGCTATGATTCAGGTAGAGATAAGCTAGAAGCTATTTTCGCAACTATTCTTGGTTGTGAAGATGCATTAGTTAGACCACAGATCATGAGTGGTACAAATGCGCTTTATTTAACTTTATCTGCTTTACTTAAACATGGTGATACAATGATTTCATTATCTGGAGCACCTTATGATTCTTTACAGGAAATGATTGGTATTTCAGGAGAATCTAGTCAGTCATTAAAGGCTCATGGTGTGTCTTATGAACAGATTGATTTAATTGATAATGATTTTGATGATGATAAGATTGTAGAACGTTTAAAGAAGAATGATGTTAAACTTGTAGAAATCCAAAGATCTAAGGGTTATTCTTCACGTTTATCTTTAACACTTTCTAAGCTTGAACGTATTATTACTAAGATTAGAGAAGTGAATAAGGATGTTATTATCATGGTAGATAACTGCTATGGTGAACTTGTAGAAAAGAAAGAACCAGGACATATCGGTGCTGATATTGTAGTTGGTTCATTAATGAAGAACCTAGGTGGAGGTATTGCTCCTACTGGTGGTTATATTGCAGGTAGAAAAGATTTAATCTTTATGTGTGCTGAAAGATTAACTGCACCTGGTATTGGTAAAGATCTGGGAGCTAACTTCAATATGAATAATACATTCTTCAAAGGTGTATTTATGGCTCCTAATGCTGTAAAGAATGCTTTAAAGAGTGCTGTATTTAGTGCTTATATGTTAGAAAAGCTAGGCTTCAATAATGTCTCTCCAAGGTATAATGAAGAAAGAACTGATATTATTCAGACATTAGAACTTGGCACAGAAGAAAACCTTGTTAAGTTTACACAGGCTATTCAAAATAGTTCTCCAATTGATTCATTTGTAGCCACTATGCCTGCACCAATGCCTGGTTATCCACATGATGAAGTCATGGCTGCTGGTACATTTACTTCTGGTAGTACAATTGAATTAAGTGCAGATGCACCTGTTGTTGCACCTTATACACTTTATATCCAGGGTGGTTTGACATTAGAATATAGTAAACTTTCTATTCTATTTGCCCTTACAAATATCTTAAAGAAATAACACGAAAGGTCCTGATTGATTTCAGGACCTTTTTTTAACAGCTGCCTTTCTGGCCGCCGTCTATTCTTATAATTGTATTGTTGATGAAGTTGGCTTCATCACTGATAAGGAACTTTACAAGATAAGCCACTTCTTCTGGTTTACCATAACGGTTTACCATGATCTTTTCCTGTTCCTCTTTGAGAAATTCTTCATCATATCCATCTAGTTCATTATCTGTACCAATGAATCCTGGTGCTATCGCATTCACATTAATATAAGGACTATATTCAAAGGCTAGATTATGTGTTAATGAAATCAATGCAGCTTTAGAGGCATCATAATCAATACACATTGGATAGTAGGTATTTATTCCATTGGTAGAAGAAATATTAATAATACGTCCATATTCCTGATCAAGCATATGTCTATAGACACGCTTGCTACAATTAAATGCCCCTACAACATTCACATCCAATGTCTTTCTAAACTCATCTGCTGTCTTAAGATGAAAGAGATTGGATAAATCAACAGCGGCATTATTCACAAGAATATCTACACCACCCCACTGTTTCTCTATTAGAGAAATCATGGCATCCACTTCTTCTTCCTTTGAAACATCTGCCTTCACAGTCATTACACGTACATCATAATTCTTGTTAATCTCTTCTTCTAATAAAGCGGCTGCTTTATTAGAAGTAAGATAGTTAATCACTACATCATAATGGTTTTTCGCAAGTTCTAATACGATGGCTTTCCCTATCCCCTGAGCACCACCGGTTACAAGTACAACTTTATTCATATGTGAAAAAAGAGCTTATATTAAGCTCTTCCTGCGTATTTTCCATCAGATGAGAAGACAACGATATTTTCGCCTTCTTCAATAAACTGAGGTACTCTTAATGTTAGACCAGTATTAGTGACAGCATCCTTAGTCTGGTTAGATGGTGCACCTTTGATAGCTGGGTCTGTCTTTTCAACAGTTAATTCAACCTTTTCTGGGATAGATACTGATAATAAATCACCATCAAAGAACATAAGAGATGCTTCTCTTCCTTCTACGATGAAATATTTATTGAATCCAATCTGTTCTTCTGATAATTCATAAGTATCATATGTTTCCATATCCATGAAATAATAAGTAGAATCAGCTTCATATGAATACTGTGCTGTTTTCTTTTCAATGTTAGCAGCTTCGAATTTTGTTGAAGCGTTGAAGTTTCTGTCCTGTGTAGAACCAGTCTTTAAGTTCTTCATCTTAGTCTTTAAGATAGCAGCACCTTTACCAGGTTTTACATGTTGGAAGTCTAAAACAACCCAAGGATCGCCATCAACGATTAATGTAAGTCCAGTTCTAAAATCTCCTGCAGCAATTGCCATAATAATCACTCCTATTTCTTTATGTTTTTTACGTTCTTATTGTAGCAGTTTTATAAGCTACTCTCAAGTTATAGAGAAATTTAATTAGAATAAAGATAGTTTTTCGTTTGTTTTCTGGTGTTCTCTAATATATTTAGTCCATTTAATATAACCATAAGTTGTATTAGTGAAGTAACCAAGTTTAAGAATTAATAATACATATTGTCCAGATAAGATGTTAATGATAGCTTCTAAAGCAGCACAGATATACCATGCAATCCACTGTTCTCTTAATCTGAAGAAGATAAATAAACCATTCGCAATACCTACTGCAGAGGCACAGGCATCAATATAAATGATCCATGTTTCTAATGTCTTATTTGTATAGAAATCAGTTGCAATATCTAAACCACTGATGAAATAACCAACAACGACAGTCCATACAAAGATACCTACAATAACAAGTACTTCCTGATATCCTTTTAGTTTTCTTACCATTGTTAATTCATCTTCTTCTTCATCTTTATGCTTAGACCAGTTGATATAACTGATGATATCAATTGGAAGCCAGAAGAATAATGTAGTCACCATTGTTGCAAAACGATACATTAATACAATACACATTGCGATTTCCGCAATTTCTACAGCAACAGATACTAAGAAGTTGTAACGAGACTGTTTAGAAATAAGTAATTCACATAAGATATTTAAGAATGTATCTAAAAGATACAATAACATGATCACAATACCATTCACACCATTTGCACTTTCTTCTGGGAAAGCAACAGCGAAAATAGTAGCGAGTAACATGATAGACATGAACCAGCTCTTTTCATATGTTGTAAACTGTTTAGAGAATAACAACATTAAAGCCAATGATAAGCTTAAGATAAATAAAGAAGATGCAAGGTTAAAGATGTACATAGTCTTATTAGCCATTACCTGCTTATAAGAATGTTTAACTTCTTTCTGACTCACATCTTTGTGATCAAAGTATAAGTTAGTTCCATTACTTGTCTTGAATTCATAAGCAGTAATAGTCTTATTCTTTAACTGTGTATATTCTTCATAAGAATAAGAAACAACAAGCTGTTTGTCACCTTTACTATATGTGACATCACATACTGTGTTGTCTGAATCATAGTCTTCATCCTGTGTATTTCTTTTCATTACAATGCTTTGTACATAATCCACTTTACCAGGATTAGAATGTACTTCTTTAAGACCTACACAAAGAGAAATAATTGAACCTAATACTAATGCAATGAGAACAATAATTTCAGCTGTTCTTAATTTCTTTCTAGGTTCGATGTTGTTTTTAAAAAATTGAATCATACTACAAACTCCCCTTAAATTTTAAAATCAGTATTTAAAAACGCTCTTTTTAAGTAAATTGTTGCTTTAGGTTATCTTATTCAGCAGAATTCCCATAACGATACTCGTAATAGGCTTCCTTAACTGAAATGGGTATAGGCGTAGTTCTCACCTGACCTTTTAAAATCATTTTACAACTATTCGAAAAATGATGACTTGAGTTATGAAGCTATAAAGTAGAAAATCAGGTGTTAAGCTAAATTTAATAATCTAGTAGCAACATGTTTCTTAAATTGAGTGTTTAAAAAAATACTTCACAATTATAATAAATAACCTCTTAAAATGGTAGTTTTTTTATAAAGTTTATTGTATTTCTTTCAACATTTCTTCTGGTGTGATATCAAATAGATTTGCAAGCGCTATAAGATTAGTCATACTAGGATCAGATGAACCATTTTCCCATTTAGAGACTGCCTGTCTAGATACACCAAGTGTTTCTGCCACAAATTTCTGGTCATCTGACATACCATGCGATGCTTCTTAATAACACCTCCTAGTGTTTTTGCATACTCTTCCTTTTCTTTGCGTACTGGCTCTGACTTAATATATTTTCTTAATGCGACAATGAGTAAGTAAATGACATAGATGATCACACCCCAGATAATAAGTGCAGGTATAAGCACTAATAATAGCATCATTGAAATTCTCATTTTAAATTTCCTCCTCACATCAAATATAGCTTAATATTGCCAGTTGCGCTATCAACTATCAAGCAGCCATAAAAAAAGAAGGCATTGCCTTCTTAACGCATACAAATATAAACAAGATATGCTGTATAAATAGCAAGCATCACAATACCCTGCCACTTAACAAGTTCTTTCTTCTTCCATGCAAATACCCATACAAGAGTACTTACTGCAATCAGAATAAATGTATCAATGATATTTTCAGCAATGATTGCAACTGGACTAATTACCCCGGCAATACCTAATACAAGTAAGATATTAAAGATATTAGATCCAATCACGTTACCTAAAGCCATATCGATTTCATTCTTTCTAGCAGCGACAATAGAAGTCACAAGTTCAGGTAGACTTGTACCTAAAGCCACAATAGTTAAACCAATCAAGTTCTGACTTAATCCTAGCATTGTCGCAATGGCTGTAGCGCCTTCTACAACGAAATCACCACCAAATTTAATAGCAGCTGCACCACCAACAATATAGACAATACATTGCCATACTGGTAATAGTTTGATTTCTTCATCATTGTCTTCGCTTAATGCTTTATTTCTTGCCTGTAATGCTGAGTGGATCATCCATCCTAAATATGCCGCAAATAATACCATAAAGATTGCACTATCTACTCGTCCTAGCATATTATCTAAACCAAATACAAGTAATAAAGCAGCACATATAATAGAGAATGGGAATTCTTTCTTTAATGTATCTGTAGAGACTGCAAGAGGTACAAATAGTGTACATACACCGCATACAACCATTAAGTTAAATAAGTTAGATCCTACTACATTGCTGACTGCAAGAGCGTTGTTGTTGCTCAATGAGGCAGTGACACTGACTGCACATTCAGGTAAACTTGTACCCATTGCGACAATTGTAAGTCCAATGATCATTGAAGGAACTTTTAATCTTTTTGCGACAGAAGAACTTCCATCTACAAAGTAATCTGCACCCTTAATCAATAATACAAAACCAACAATTAATATAGCTAATTTCATCAAAGTATCAATCATTTTTTCTCTTCCTTTATATATAAACTGATTAATAATCTAACATTTTATTCTACTGTTAGTCAATAGTATCCAACGATCGAAGTACATCTATTATTTCATTATAATTTCGCGTGTGAGTTGACGATACTGACTGATTACTTGTTTGTTAAAAATCTGCTTCTGAATACCTGTTTTCGCATATAATTCTTTTTCATCAATTACCTTATTGACAACTTCATCCATACCATCCGTACGATGATCACGATAACCATAAGAATCACCTAAAACATGATCATTTTCATCTAATAAGACAAAATCTACTGCCCAAGTATCAATAGACATGCTGACAGGAATCTTGTTTAATTCCTTACACTTCTTCATCCCATTGATAATTTCATTAAATAAGTGTTCTGTATCCCAAAGTAATTTACCCTCTACACGTTTCATTCCATTTTCGAAACGATAGATCTCTTCTAGTTCAATTTTTCCATCTTGAATACGGGCTAACATATGACGTCCACTAGAAGCTCCGATATCTACTGCAAGATAATACTGACTCATTTCGCTTACCTCCTTCATTTATGTTTTTTTTGATGACTCTATTTTATGAGAAAGAAGAATGTAAAAAAATGACAGTCTTTGACCACTAGACTGTCATTTTTTGCATTAGAAAAGTCCACCGGAGTGGACTTATAGCTGGCTTAATTCATCCAGCATTGCGCTTCTGTTTTTATATTGAACCTTCCATCTCTTGATGATTTCATCAACTACTTTGTCACCACCAGTGATAGATTTCATGATTCTTAACTCTTCTACAATTTGGTAATAATGTTTTCTACTTCCTTTAGATTCAGCCTGCTTTTCAACAGTTTCTTGATATACCTGAAGCAGCTGTTCAGGATATTTCTCACTAAGTATATCAGTATATTGATGCAACAAATATTTATCATCACTTCTTAAGAGAACATCTATTAGCTGTTCATAGAGCTGTTCTGTTTCTAATATTTCACACAAGAACCTTCCAGGAGTAAGCTGTTCAATAATAGAATCTCTTTCCTTGATCCACTCTTTATCAGAATAGTGACTTCTCAGATCAATATAATCCTCTAAATTAGTATCATTGAAAAAGAGAATCAAATTCTTTAATTCTTTCCTATAAGCTTCTCTATTCCCCTGTTTTTTATAAACATCTTTCTTCATCATCATATCAAATTTCATAAGAGACTGGTTATCATAATCAAACTCAATAAATTTATCAATATAACCCAAAGCTTTATCAAATTCCTTATTATCCATACAAGTATGGATACAATCCATTCTAATAGGGGGATATCTCCAGTACTTTTCATGAACAGCACTTATCTCCTTCTTTGATGCAGGACTCTTTTTTAATAAATCAAGATACGTTGTCGCAAATCTTTCAAGTGCATATTCTCTATCTAAAATATCATTATGACTCTCTATGTAGTCTAACTGTCCTTTCATAAAATCAAGTTGATGTTTTAAAAATTCTTTACCTGGTAAACAATCAAAGAGTATTTCAAGAATCTGTTGTATATCGTAATAATCTTTTCTGCTGTTAAGATATTGTTTAAGTAAATTAAATGCCTCTATTCTTTCTAAGTCATCCATACCCCTAATTATATTTGCCCATTCGCTTATAATAGTAATTGAAAGTATATGCGTTTCACCTTCATGATCTTCAATATCCAACTTATAGAATATATCATAAGCTTTAATCAGAAATTCAAATGCAAGAGAATATTGCAATGGTATTAAGTTAAGCGACTAAATGCCAAAAACCTCTTTGATTTTAAAATCAGAGAGGCTTTTTTATTTTTTTCGTCAAACTGTTGACAAATGATGAAAATCGTGCGGCTAGAAATGAATATTCATTCATTT
>UQGS01000018.1 GCA_900540685.1 uncultured Catenibacterium sp.
TTATATTGCTTGATGAACCTACAAATGCATTAGATCCAGATGCTGTTATTCAATTCAAAAAAATGATGGAAGAAGAAAAAAGACGCAATGCCTGTATTATCATTGCGACTCATAATCATCAAGATATAGATGAATTGTTTGATGAAAAGATCTATTTAAATTCTGGCAGAGTAGAAAGAGTTGAAAATAATGACTAAGAATACAAAACTATATTTCATAGGTCTGTTGGTTTTAATAAGTGTGACTATAGGATATGCATTTGTGACTAAAACTTCTTTCACAGGCAATTATTATCTCAATGAAATTAAGAAACAGTATAATCTTGATGATTTTGTTTACTCTAATATTGAGGACAGTGAGTATTTCAATGAATCTATAAGCACATTAGATGAGTTAGAAAAAAGCAGTGATCTGATTGTGAAAGTGAAGCCTGATGATGGTAAATTATTTTATAACAGCATAGAAAGATCAGTAAAAATCATCAATATATACAGTGATAATGATTCCTTGAAAAAAGGAGATACTATCTATATTCAAGAACCATTTTCTATCTCATATCTAAAGGGTATGGAAAGTATGAGTTCTGAAAAGGGATATGTGTTAATGAACTCTAATCAGGAATATATTTTATTCCTGAAGCATCTAGATAAAGTAGATGGATATAAGTATAAGGATAATGAAAAGATAACTTATGTGCCTGTCTCTACAATGTTGAGTAAATATTGTAGACAAGAAAGACCACTGTTAGTTAATGAATCAAAAATCGATGATGGAAAATTGTATTATAAAGATTTTAAATCAACATCAGCTATTTTTGTTAATGATGATGAATGGAGCAGATATAATGCAATAGCATTAAAAGTCTATGATAAGTACAGGTGAAGTGAAAAGATAATTATTTGATTATTCGCACGTAAATGCACGGTAGTCATAGAACCTAACTCTTACTTGAATAATAGCCAATCATGACATTCATGATTGGCTATTAAATTACCTAATTTTATGTAGATGTAAATGTAGAAAAAATATGATATCATGACAATAACAAATCGGAATTTGGAGGAGCAGGGATGGACAAATATAATGAACTAAAAGAGGAGTTTGAAGCAAATAGAAATGATGAAAGCGCCACAAAAATGGCAGCGTATATGAGAAATCTGTTTGTATTTTATGGTTTACCAACACCGAAACGAAAATCCATCTATAAAGAATTTCTAAGAGCCGAAAAAACAAAAAAGGTTATTGACTGGGATTTGCTTGACAGATGTTATGCAGACGAACATAGGGAATTCCATTATTTTGTGATGGATTATCTTGCAGCGATGCAGAAATTCTTAACATATGATGATATTCCACACATAAAAAAGTATATTAAAACAAATCAATGGTGGGATACAATAGATGGGCTGGACAGAATTATTGGAAATATGGCATTTCTTGACGAGAGAATAAACAACTTAATGCTTGAATGGTCAACAGATGATGATTTTTGGGTGCGAAGAATTGCTATTGACCATCAGCTGTGCAGAAAAGATAAAACAAACACACAGTTGCTTGAGAAAATATTGGTAAACAATTTTGGCAGTTCTGAATTTTTTATCAATAAAGCAATCGGTTGGAGTTTGAGGGACTATTCAAAGACCAATCCTGATTGGGTAAGAAATTTCGTTGAGACTTACAAGGATAAAATGGATAAATTAAGTATTCGGGAAGCAAGTAAATATTTATGATTGTTGCTATATTAAAGAAATAGACAACTTCCTGATTATTGCAACTATGGCTATCATATGACAACTATTAAAATAACACATGCACAAAGAGCTTTTCTAGCAATGGAACTCTTAAAAAAGGAAATAAATAATCATAAAATAGAGCGTTTTAAAATCTATTCAACATGTATTTTTATAAAAGGTGATACTGCACAAAAAAACATTCCAACCTATTTATTAAAGTTGGAATGTTTTCATTATTTCAACAACATTCTGTCATTCACAAATTCACTGCCACTTGCTTCTTCAAACTTCTTAAGTAGGAAAGGAACAGTGAGTTTCTTTTTCTCTTCACCTTTGACATCATAGATGATCTGACCATTGTACATCATAATCAATCTATTACCTACATCAATCGCCTGCTGCATATCATGAGTAACCATCATTGCAGTTAATTTCTGTTCAGTGACAATCTTATTAGTCAAAAGTAATACTTTAGCACTTGTTGCAGGATCAAGAGCTGCTGTATGTTCATCAAGTAATAGAATCTTAGGTTTTGTGACAGTTGCCATTAATAGTGTTAAGGCCTGTCTTTGTCCACCTGATAATAAACCTACCTTACTTGTCATTCTCTCTTCTAGACCTAAATTTAAAGTCTTTAAGAGGTCATAATACAACTTCTTTTCTTCTTTCTTGATACCCCATTTTAAAGTGCGCTTCTGACCGCGTCTTTTAGCCATGGCTAGGTTTTCATCAATCTGCATATCAGCTGCAGTACCCATCATAGGATCCTGAAATACACGACCAATAAGACCTGCACGTTTATATTCTGGATACAAAGAAATATCTTTATCATCTAGTTTAATATGACCACAATCAATAGGATAAACACCTGCAATCATATTCATTAAAGTGGATTTACCAGCACCGTTACCACCAATAACAGTAACGAAATCTCCATCATCTAATTGAAGATTAATATCAATCAAGGCTTTCTTCTCATTAATAGTGCCAAGGTTAAATGTTTTTGATACATGTTCTATCTTAAGCATTTTTCTCATCCACCTCTTTTGTAAGTTTCTTATAGTTTGCAGTCTGTTTTCTATTTGCCATTAATACTGGAATAGTTAATGCGAGAGCTACAATAAATGCAGTAAGTAGCTTTAAGTCATCAGTTGATAAACCTAACTGAATTACAACTGCAATAATAATACGATAAATAATTGAACCAACAATAATCGCAATAAGTCTCTTTAAGAAACTTCCATAACGTCCAAAGATGACTTCACCAATAACGATAGAAGCAAGACCCATAACGATTGCCCCCATACCGATCTTGACATCACCATAACCAACTGACTGACCCACCATGGCACCACTTAAGGCAATTAAAGCATTTGAGATCACTAAACCAAGTAGCTTAGTATAATCAGTATTGACACCAACAGCTCTTACCATCTGTTCATTATTACCAGTCGCACGTAATGCATTACCTAATTCAGTTCCAAAGAACCAATAGAGTAGGGCAATCACAATAGCTACTGCAATAACACCTACAACTAGTGTTGACTGAGATACTGTTAAACCAACCATTGGTCCCCAGTCATATAAGCTTTCTGTCTGAAGTAATGGGATGTTTGATTTACCCATAATACGTAAGTTAATAGAATATAAGCCTAACTGTGCAAGAATACCAGCAAGGATGGCAGGAATCTTACATTTAGTATGTAATAAACCAGTTACAAATCCAGCCAAAGCACCTGCAAGAGTTGCTGCAAGAATCGCAACGATTGGATTACCATGATTTGTAAGAATAACAGCACATACAGCACTTCCTGTTGCGAAAGAGCCATCACATGTCATATCTGCAATATCTAGCAGACGGAATGTAATATAAACACCAACTGCCATGATGCCCCATAAGACACCCTGGTAAGTCGCACTTTGTAATGCTAAAAATAAAGACATTTCATTCACTCCTTAAATAAGTTCAGCCTTATCTAATACTTCCTGTGGAATTGTAATACCAAGCTTTTCCATCTGAGCTTTATTGACCTGTAATTTACAATCACTTGCTTTTAAGTATTCAATAGGCATAGTAGCTGGGTTACCTTTACCAGTTAAGATCTTAACAGCCTGCTTACCAGCGATAGTACCTAAGTTATAGTAATCAATACCATAAGTAGCTAAACCACCTTTACTACACATACCTTCTTCACCAACAATAACAGGGATTTTACCCTGATCAGTTACTTTTACAACTGCTGGGATATTAGAAGCAAGTAGGTTATCAGTAGGGATATATAAAGCATCTGCTTTACCTACGATAGAATCAGTAACAGACTGGATTTCATTGGATTCAGAAACAGTCTTAACTAATGGTGTCATACCCTGAGCCTTGATTTCTTTTACAGCCATCTTACCCTGAATTTCAGAGTTAGATTCATTACCTGCATACATAACAGCAACAGTCTTTGCGTTAGGCATGATCTGTTTTAATAACTTAATCTGTTCTTTAACTGGTGTTAAATCACTTGCGCCAGTGACATTTCCACCAGGTTTCTTATTTGATTTAACTAATTTACTACCAGCTGGATCAGTAACAGCAGATACAACAACTGGAATATCCTTTGTTTTCTTAACTACAGCCTGTGCAGCAGGAGTAGCGATGGCATAAATTAAATCATTTCCATCATTCACTAAGCTTTCTGCAATAGTTTCACAGTTAGAGTTTTCACCGCTGGCATTCTTTAAAGTAATATTAGATGCCTTATAACCTGCTTTTACAAGAGTATCCTTAAATCCTTTATAAGATGCATCTAATGCATCATGCTGCATATACTGGATGACTCCAATTTTCACATCAGCCTTATCTTTTGTACTAGACTGACTGCCACAGCCAGTTAATGCAAGACCGGCTGCCATTAAACCACATACAAGTTTCTTCATAATAGATTCCTCCCTTTTCTTTCCCCTAAAAACAAAAAAATTCACCCCAAGAGGGCGAATTATCGCGGTACCACCTCTAGTTCATTAGTCATAGACTAACCTCACTAAATAGCGATAACGGGCAACCCGGGAAGTATTTTGTACTTCCAACTCCATGGTGAATTCAAGAGTGTCTGCGTATGATTCTCACCGACCATCATATCTCTTATGCCGCACATTTCTTTACTATGTCATTTCTCTGTTTTTATAATATAAAAATATAATATAGGGATATTATGGAAAAGTCAAATAAAACTTTTAAAAGTTAGGGAAAAAACAAAAAGAAATATAAGAAAAAAGAGCAGATTATTCTGCTCTTAGTAGTTGATTTCTTCGTAAAGAACTTTTAAAAGGACAGCCTTAGAACTCATCTGCTGACGCTTTCTATCATAAGTCTTGATGACACTGTATTCAACAACATCATACTTTTCAACTTCTTCATCATCAAGGAAATCAGCCTGTCTGAAGAATAAGTTTTCTTCACCATCCTGGAAGATGCTACCAAAGCTCTTATCATGATTGTAGAATACTACTTTACCTTCATGACGAGTGATGTAGTTTTCTAGATGATAAACAACTTCACTATATACACGATCAAATGCATCGCTAGCAGTTAAATCAGCATAATCAGCTAAATCAACATCAGCTTCATATGTATTACCATTTTCTTCTTCTAGCTTCTTGATGAGGCATTCTGCAAGTGCATGTGCCTTATCCTGACCCTTAGCCTTAGTCATTGCTGAAATCTTCTTGTAGTCTTCGATATTCTTATAATCGAATCCACCCTTGAAGAACTTATCGATTAGAAGTGTATAAGCATCATCTTCACGATTTGTATTCATATAAAGCTTATAAAGGATTTCAAATGAATCTACTGCATTGAAATGACCCTGTAAAGCGATGAATTCATTTTCAGCTTCTTCATAACGTCCAAGTTCAACTAATGAGCTTGCACGATAATATTTAACCCAGTTAAGGTTGTTATAATGCCATTTTAAGTTATAAGTGAAAGCAATGTTCGCAGTTTCAACACATGCTCTATATGATTCAAGTTCATATAATGCACGTACCTTCATACGATACCATTTCTCTTTCTTACTTTCGAATTCTTTACCATCTTTATTCACGAATGGTTTATCTTCTAGTGCAGGTGCATCTAAGTAGTCTAATAATTCAGATAACTTCTTATAGTCTACTGGAGTTGCTTTTAATACATGCTTAATAGCCTTGTTGACTGCAGCTTCAAGTGGAGAATATCTCTCCTGCTTACAATACTTAGCGATTTCTTCTAAGATACCATAGAATAAACTTTCGTTCTTAGAAATCTCTTCATCGCTGATGTTGATATACTTATTATAAAGAGCATAGCCAAAATAATTGATATATCCTTTTAATTCTGGTGCCATTTCAAGGAATGTTCTTCCTACTTCAATAGCTTCATCAGTCTTACCCTGATCCTTTAATTCTTTAACGAAATCACGTGCCTGGAATTCGCTGAATGAAGAGGCATCCTCTTCGAAACGGTTCTTATAAGCCGTTAAATCTTTTACTTTTGATTCTTCCACATTATCACCCCTACGAGATATTATACATTTTTTTATTATTGATGTGAAGAAAAAACGAACGGAGTTCTCCGTTCGTTACTCTACAGTTACTGATTTAGCTAAGTTACGAGGTTTATCTACATCACAGCCCTTAATGCATGCTGTATGGTATGCGATTAACTGTAATGGGATAGCTACAAGTACACTCTGTAATAATGGATTGATATCTGGAAGACAGTAGATGTTTTCTACACCACTTACTTCCTGTCCTTCTACAGTAAATAGAATGACTTCAGCACCTCTTGCGATTGTTTCCTGGATATTAGAAATAGTCTTAGCTGCAACATGAGGCTGAGTAGCAACTGCGATTACGACAGTACCTGGTTCAATTAAGGCGATAGGACCATGCTTTAATTCACCAGCAATATAAGCATCAGCATGTACATAAGAAACTTCCTTAAGCTTTAAAGCACCTTCTAATACACTTGCATAATCTAAGCTTCTACCAATAAAGTAGCAGTCATGCTTGTCTTTTAATGCTTTTGCATAATTTTCAAAGATTGCTTCATCATCAATTAACTTAGATACATATTCTGGAAGGTTATTTAACTGTTCCATTAAATCAGTATCTACAGAATCTCCTCTTTTATCTGCAATATATAATGCGATTAAAGTAAGCAATACTAACTGAGTTGTATAAGCCTTAGTAGAAGCAACCGCAATTTCAGGTCCTGCACAAGTATAAAGTGTATACTGTGCTTCTCTAGAAATAGTAGAACCTAATACGTTAGTTACTGCAATAGTTGTACATCCTTTTTCATTTGCAAGCTTTAATGCAGCAAGTGTATCAGCTGTTTCACCAGACTGTGATACAAAGATACATAAAGTCTTTTCATCAATGATTGGATCATTATAACGGAATTCGCTGGCAACCTGAGTAAGAACTGGTAAACGAGTAGCACGTTCAAGAATAGATGCACCACATAATCCTGCATGATAAGCAGTACCACATGCTACATAATAAACTTTATTAAATTTATTGAAATCAACATCTTTTAATTCATCTAATACAATTGAATGTTCAAAGATACGACCTCTTAAAGTTTCCTGGATAACATGAGGCTGTTCATTGATTTCCTTTAACATATATGTATCAAAACCATTCTTCTGAGCAGCTTCCATATCATAAGGGATAGTAGTCATTTCTTTTGTGATTTCTTCACCATCTTTATTATAGAAAGTAATGCTGTCTTTCTTTAATACAGCCATTTCTAAATCATCTAAGAAATAAACATCTTTAGTATAAGCAAGCAGTGCTGGAATATCACTGGCTGCAACACTTGCATCTTCAGTACGTCCAATAACTAATGGACTTGCCTTTTTAGCAACTACAACTTCATCAGGATGTTCAGTAGAAACAATACATAATGCATAGCTTCCATCGATACAGTTTAATGTCTTTTTAACTGCTTCTAGAAGATCACCTTCATAGAAATAGTCTAAACACATAACAACAACTTCTGAATCTGTTTCACTTTGGAATGAATAACCCTTTTCCAACAAAATATCTTTTAATTCTCTATAGTTTTCAATGATACCATTGTGTACAATAGAGATAGTGTTACTTGGATTTGTATGAGGATGTGAATTTAAGTTAGAAGGGATGCCATGAGTTGCCCATCTTGTATGACCAATACCTACATGACCAGTCATATCATGATCCTTTAACTTTTCTTCTAGGTTCTTTAAACGACCTTTACATTTTACAGTTGTAAGTACGTTATTTAATACTGTTACACCTGCAGAGTCATATCCTCTATATTCTAGTTTTGCTAAACCCTGAATTAAAAATGGTAGGGCTTCACCATTGCCGCAATAAGCTGTAATACCACACATAATCTTGTCCTCCTTGTTTTGTGGAATAAAAACGTTAAAACAAAGGAGTACCTGATGAAATCTGTTCATTGATCACTCAATGGTTTTGTTCATCGTTTAGGCAGTACTATGCCTCTAGACCATCCGCCGAATCGTTCGATTAATCTAGTCCTCGTCAACTTATATAAGTCCTGGCGCTTTATAATCTATCACTTTATCTTAACGGTGACTATTATATACGTGAATTAGGATAAATCAATTGAAAATATTGATATTTTAAAAATATGAAAACTATATATAACTTTATATATAAATTAGGGAGAAATATAAAAAAATTAAAAGTATATATATAAGTAGGAGGGGATTTTTATATGAAAGAAAATCTAGAAGGAAATATTGAAGAAATGAAGAAGTACTTAAAGAAGTTAGATGAGAGTGGTATATATGATGCAGAGAAGTATACACGTTCTTTATTGCATCAAACAAGCCAGTTATCTTATTTTTATTGTTCTTTAGTAAAGGATGGTTCTCCATCAGAGACATATTATCATGTCCATAAGCGTCCTAAAGAACATCAGATGGCTTATTTTAATATCGGTAGAGGATTTCCTAAGGAACTCATGGATGGACATTGGTGTTATGTTGTAAAAGATCTAGGTTATAAGATGCTGATTATACCTTGTACATCCATAAAAAAAGAATCATCACCAGTCAATCCACACTTTGAAAAGGACTTAACAGTCCTAGATGACCATGGGATGATTACACATTCTAGAATGCAATTGACTGACTTACGTACAGTAGATATTCAAAGACTTGATTGTCGTAAACCTTTCTATAACGTCTGTGATGATCAAGAAGAAATTAGAAAATTCATAATAGAACACTTATTTTGAGTTTTTTGTGCTATGATACTCCTGGTGATGAAACATGAATGAAATGATGAAGGGAATGAAGAAAAGTATTCCAATCGCATTAGGATACTTCCCAGTTGCCTTTTCTTTTGGAGTATTATGTGTCTCAAGTGGCTTGCCTCTAGGACTAGCCACTTTTATATCTCTTACAAACTTAACAAGTTCAGGACAGTTTGCAGGAGTACAATTGATTTTATCTGATAGTACTTATCTAGAAATCGCAATAACACTATTGTTGATCAATTTTAGATATTTCTTGATGAGTCTTTCTTTATCTCAGAAGATTGATGAGAAGATGAATACAATTGAACGTATGATCGTCTCTTTTGGAATTACAGATGAAACATTTGCGTTAGCCAGTCTGCAACCTGGTAAACTCACATTTAAGTTTATGCTAGGCTTTATTCTTACACCTATTATAGGATGGGTAGGAGGTACTCTTGCCGGAGAATTTATTATGGGCTTATTACCTTTAGCACTGCAGGGTGCTATGGGAATTGCTTTATATGGTATGTTCTTAGCTCTTATTGTCCCAGCGATGAAGGATTCAATACCAGTAACTATAGTTGTTCTCATTTCTATTGGAGTCCATACACTCTTTACCTATGTGCCATTATTTAATGTGATGAGTACTGGTGTACGCTTGATTAGTGCAACACTCATTGCGACATGTATGGGTGCCTGGTTATTTCCAAGGGAGGATGAAGCATGACAAGATATCAGATACTAGCTGTCTTAGTGATGGCACTCTTTACTTATCTGCCTCGTTTTTTACCACTTACTTTCTTTAGAAAGAAGATCACATCTAAGTTTATTAATTCAGCTCTTTATTATTTGCCTTATGCAGTACTAGGAGCATTGACTTTCCCAGGTGTCTTTAATTCTACACCTAACTTAGTAGAATCATGTGCAGGTATTGTAGTTGCAGTATTTTTTAGTTATAAAGGAAAAGGACTTGTATTTGTGGCTGTTGCAGCCATATTAGCATCCTATATTGTACAGTTTGTGATTTAAAATCATGTTAATCGTGCCATATGGCTTGATTATAAATACAAAGATAAAAACGCAATGTATATTGAAAAATATGCTAGAGCCGGTAGGTAGCCCGGCCGTCCTATGAATTATAGGGTAAGTAACCTGCCCCTCCGGGTTGTCCATTCTTTGTTCAATTATTTTTTAGGAGGGAATCTTATGGACAAAGCAAGTGTAAAATTGACAGTGTATTTTGAAGAACCTTTTTGGATAGGCGTATTTGAGCGTATTGAAGATGGTAAACTATCTGTGGCGAAGGTAACATTTGGTGCAGAACCAAAAGACTACGAAGTGCAGGAGTATATTCGAAAACATTATTCTAGTTTGAAATTCAGTCCGGCTGTTGATATTGTTGTAAAAGATATGAAAAGAAATCCCAAAAGGATGCAGCGTGAAGCAAAAAAACAGATGCAGGAAACAGTTGTTGGTACTAAATCGCAGCAGGCATTGAAATTACAGCAGGAACATAACAAACAGGAACGTAAAAAGAGAAGCCATCAGAGAAAAGAGGCTGAGAAAAAACGAATGTTTGATTTGAAACAGCAAAAGAAAAGAGAGAAGCATAAGGGACATTAAAGTTCCTTTGCTTTTGCTCAAATTCACATTTGTAGAATTAACAATTGGTTGTTCTATGATTGTAAAAAGATATTTATCTAAAGAAACGACAAAATCCCCCACCTTTATATGAAATATAGGTGGGGGATGAATTTATTTGAGAAATTTTAGAATAGTGAGGGTATAAGATATATAGGAAGCTTCTTTTCTTAAATATACAGAGGGGGGGAGTAAGAGCATGGATTATGATTTACAAAAAAATCAAAATGCAGAACAGACTTATCATTCCATTCGTAATTCTATTGTGTCTGCACAGCATCGTTTGAGCACAGCCGTAAATTCTGCTATGGTAACAACTTATTGGGAAATTGGAGAACAGATTTTTAAAGCATGTGGAGAAAATGATCGTGCAGAATATGGAAAGAGATTATTGGAATATCTTTCAAAGCAGCTGACAGCAGAGTTTGGAAAAGGTTTTGATAAATCAAATCTTCGTAAGATGAGGCAGTTTTATTGCACTTTTCCAATTCGAGACACACTGTGTCCTGAATTGAGCTGGTCACATTATCGTGTCTTGATGCGTATAAATGATGAACAGGTACGAACGTTTTATATGGAGGAATGTGCAAAAGCAGCATGGAGTGTTCGTCAGCTAGAACGACAGATTAACACGTTGTATTATCAGCGTGTTTTAGCAAGCCAGGATAAGACTGCAGTTGCAAAAGAAATTCAGACAACGGAGCCAAAACTAGAATATGAGAAAATAGTGAAAAATCCTTATGTCATGGAATTTCTGCAAATTCAGCCAGACACTCATGTGTATGAAGGAGATTTGGAACAGGCATTGATTGATCATCTTCAACATTTCCTTTTGGAACTTGGAAGAGGATTTTCTTTTGTAGCACGCTAAAAGAGATTTACATTGGATGGACAAGATTTTTTCATTGATTTTGTATTTTACAACTATATTTTAAAATGCTTTGTTCTTATTGACTTAAAAATGGGAAAACTGACCCATCAGGATTTAGGACAAATGCAGATGTATGTGAATTATTATACTCGTGAAATGATGAATGAAGGAGATACGCAGCCTATAGGGATTGTGCTTTGTGCAGATAAGGGAGATTCTATTGTAAAATATACACTACCTGAAGATAATCACCAGATATTTGCATCGAAATATTTCTCCTATTTGCCGTCAGAAGAAGAATTGAAACGTGAATTAAATTTGAAAGAATTTCACAAAAAGAATGAAAACGAAAATATAAACCAGCATTTGTAGAGTCAATAATCAGTTGTTTTATGATTGAAAAATAAGAAAATTAATAACGTCGGTATAAGATTTTAATATCCGGTACTGACGTTTTTTTTGATTCTATAAAGAAATGTTTAACTATAACGAATTTTTTAACAAAAAAATGAGCATCACCAATTGGCGATGCTCACTTATCTTATAAGTTTAATAATTCTTTTGTATCTCTTGCAATCACTAATTCTTCATCAGTTGGTACTACGAATACCTTGATTTTAGATTCAGGTGCAGAAATTAATCTTTCACCATGACCTTCTACATTAGCCTTATCATCTAATACGATGCCTAAAGCTTCTTTGATTAGATCAATAATTGCTTCTCTTGCGATAAAGCTGTTTTCACCAATACCAGCAGTGAATGAAATCGCATCAACATGTCCAAGTTCTACAAAATAAGAACCAATATAATCAGCTACACGTTTTCTAAACATGTTAAAAGCTAATTCTGCTCTTGGATTACCAGCATCCTTTGCATCAATGATATCTCTCATATCACCAGAAACTCCAGATACACCTAATAAACCAGATTCCTTATTTAACATCTTGAATACAGTCTTCATATCATATCCAAGATTTTCAATTAAGTGGTCTACAACTGATGCATCAATATCACCAGAACGAGTAGCCATCATAACACCAGCAAGAGGTGTAAGACCCATTGAAGTATCAATAGACTTACCATCTTTTACAGCACAAAGTGAAGCACCAGCACCTAAATGACAGACAATGATGTTGGCATGTTCAGGATTGCCTAATAAATCCTGAGTACGTTTTGATACATAATAATGAGAAGTACCATGTGCACCATATTTTCTAATCTTGTTTTCTTCATAGAACTTATATGGGATAGGGTAAACTGCATTTTCTGGTTTGATAGAGTGATGGAAAGCTGTATCAAATACTGCTACAGCGCCTGCAGTAGGAATAGCTTCCTTGAATGCATTGATACCAATAATATGTGCAGGGTTATGAAGTGGTGCAAGTGGTGATAATTCATCAATCTTAGCGATGACATCATCATCTACAACACAAGAACCATCGAAATAAGGACCACCCTGTACGACACGATGACCAATACCCTTGATTTCATCTAAACGTTCAACAATCTTCTTTTCAATTAATGTATCAAGTAATACCTGTACAGCTTCCTTATGAGTAGGAACTGCAAAGACCTTCTTGTCTTTAGTGCCGTTGTACTTGATAGTGAAGATTGAATCTTCCATACCGATTCTTTCAATAATACCTGAAGTAATAACACTTTCAGTATCCATTTCAAATAACTGGAACTTCAATGAAGAACTTCCACAGTTAACTGATAAAACTTTTGACATGCTTATATCCTCCTAAACACCCCTATTATAAACAGAAACCCCTAACATTTCTACTATAAATTTAGATTACGTGACAAAAAGAATATTCTGTAATATAATCGTTCATGCCAGGGGCGCGTATAACGCTGAGATAGACGAAAGTCTGGTCCCTTAGCATCTGATCTGGGTAATACCAGCGTAGAGAGGCCGAACTTTTTTAGTGACTTCTTTGCGTCATCTTAGTCATTAGAAAGGGGAGATTTATAAATGAATAAGAAGACATTATCCACTAGAGCCATTGCATACGTCGCATTATTTATCGCTATGCAGTTAGTTCTAGAAGTACTTTTTAAGGTGGTTCCAGGACAGCCAGAAGGTGGTTCTATTACTTTAAGTTTATTGCCAATCGTACTTGCAAGCTATTTAATGGGTGCACAGTATGGAATTATTGTCGGTGTTGGTGCCACTGTTATGCAGTTTGTATTAGGTCTTGCTTCATATTATGGACCTTGGTCTGTAGTATTAGACTATCTAGTACCATTATCAGCACTTGGTATTGCAGGCTTTATTCCTAATATTAAGTTAGGTAAGACTGAAGTCTATACAGGAATATTCGTAGGAATGATTCTTAAGTTCATTTCACATTTATTATCTGGTGCTGTATTATTCGCAAGCTATTCACCAAAGAATATGAACCCTTGGGTTTATTCATTCCTATACAACATTGGTTATAATGTAGGTACACTTGTTTTTACTTATGTAGTATTTGCACTTATTTATCCAAAACTTCAGAAAGCATTTAAGGCTATTTAACAGTGGGGAACCACTGTTTTTTTTATTCATAACACAAATATACAACAAGAAAAGGTTTTATTTAGGAAAAAACAGGTGAGGTTTATGTACATTTCACCTGTTTTTTGCTATGATATTCGATAGGTTGAAAGAGGTTTGATTATGAAGAATTCATTAGTTGGGCAGGATGTGCTCATCCATTGCTATAAGCATGACGGTAAACCACATCGTACGTGGTCACGCTGTAAGATATTAGAAGAAACAGATCGCCATTTTATCGGTATAAATAATAATACATTAGTGACAGAATCAGATGGTCGTTCATGGGTTACTAAAGAACCTGCCATCTGTTATTTCCCTAAGGATAGATGGTATAATGTGATCTGTATGATCAGAAGTGATGGTATCTATTATTATTGTAATATTGCCTCTCCTATATTATATGATGGAGAAGCACTTAAATATATTGATTATGATCTCGATTTAAAGGTATGGCCTGGTTATCGTTATAAGGTATTAGATGAAGGTGAATATGCTGCTCATCGTATTAAATATCAATATTCAGATGAATTAGATGAGATATTCCATGAACAGCTCAATCGTTTGATTGTGATGACAATGAATGCATCTGGTCCTTTTCGTGCAGGATTTGCCCAGGAGTGGTATAATAAATATCAGCAGATGATGAAAAATAGAGGAACTAAAAATGATAAACTTAAAAAATGAAGCTGAAATGATTGCTTTTGGTAAACGTATTGGAGAAACAATCTTTCCCCATTCTATTATCACATTAACAGGTGATCTAGGGGCTGGTAAGACAACATTCACAAAAGGAATAGGACAGGGTCTTGATATCAAGAAGATCATTAATTCTCCAACATTCACTATTGTGAAGGTTTATTCTGGACGTATGACCCTCTATCATTTTGATGCATATCGCCTAGAAGGGGCAGATGATGATTTAGGATTTGAAGAGATGTTTGAAGATGATGGCTTATGTGTGATTGAATGGCCACAGTTTATTGAAGACATTATTCCAGAAGAA
This sequence comes from uncultured Catenibacterium sp., assembly GCA_900540685.1. Taxonomy (GTDB): domain Bacteria; phylum Bacillota_I; class Bacilli_A; order Erysipelotrichales; family Coprobacillaceae; genus Catenibacterium. The sequence goes on from UQGS01000018.1 coordinate 15,076, forward strand.
AGATTAGAAATAGAAATAATAAAGAATGAAGATGAAACACGTTCTTTAAAGCTTCATCCTATTGGAGAAAAATATGAGAACTATGTGAGGGAGGTTACACATGATTAGTTTAGTGATGGATACATCAAATAGTTATTTAGCTGTAGGCTTATATCAGGATAATGTGTGCCTAGAAGCCTTCCAGGAAAAAGGGTCTAGAAGACAATCAGAAAAAGCGATTCCTACATTAAAGGAAGTGCTTGATCGTCATGATATTGCTTTAAAGGATGTAAATGAAATGATTATCACATCAGGACCTGGTTCTTATACAGGTGTGAGAGTTGCCATGACTATCGCAAAGACACTTGCTGCAGTATCTGATGTAAAGATTAAATCAGTGAGTTCTTTAGCGGCTTATGCTGGTATGAATCAGGCATTAATCGTGATTGATGCAAGAGGACATAAGGTCTTTGTAGGTGTTTATGAAAATGGCTTACCTTTAATTAAGGAACAAGTCATGACTTTAGAAGACTTCACTCAGTTACGTGCTGAATACAGTGATTATGAACTTGTGGGTGAAATAGGCTGTCTTGGCTTAGATGAAAAAGAATGTAATCTATGTGCCAATATTTATGCATTAGGTCAGATGGCTGCTCCAATTGCGAATGTTGATCTATTAGTACCAACTTATATTAAAGATGTTGAGGCTAAGAAAGCATGTTATTAAGAGAAATGCAGGAAGAAGATCTTGATGAGATTGAAAGACTAGAAGGGCTATTGTTTACTCCAGCCTGGTCTAAAGAAGATTTTCTTCATGAATTAAAGACAAACGATTATGCCCATTATTATGTTCTTGTAGATGACAAAATTGTTGGTTATGCAGGATTCTGGTATGCTTATGAAAACTGTGAACTCACTACAATTGGGATTGATCCAAATTATCAGGGCAAAGGCCTTTCTAAGTTATTAATGGATTATGGTTTAAAAGAAGGACATAATAAAGGATGTATGAATTATAGTTTAGAAGTGCGTGTATCAAATGAACGTGCGATTCGTTTATATAAGAAGTATGGTTATGAGATATGTGCTATACGTAAAGATTATTATGCAGACCATGAGGATGCCTATCTCATGGTAAGAAAGGAGGAAAAATAATGGCTGTTATTCTAGCTATTGAATCAAGCTGTGATGAAATGAGTGTTGCAATCCTTAAGGATGGGAAAGACCTATTAAGTCATGTTGTTGCATCACAGATTGATATCCATAAACAATATGGTGGGGTTGTTCCTGAAATTGCCAGCCGTAAGCATGTTGAATGTGTGAGCACTGTTTTAAAGGAAGCCTTAAAACAGGCCGATATCTCTTTAGAGGAGATTGATGCGATTGCAGTCACAAAAGGACCAGGACTTGTAGGTTCTTTACATGTTGGTATGCAGGAAGCTAAGACATTGGCTATTTATTTAAACAAGCCACTTATTGGTGTTCATCATATTGCGGGGCATATTTATGCCAATGAACTCGTGAATGATATTGAATATCCTGCAATGGCTCTTGTTGTTTCAGGAGGACATACAGAACTTGTTTATATGAAAAAGGAATTCTCTTTTGAGGTCATCGGTACAACATTTGATGATGCGATTGGTGAAGCCTATGACAAGGTAGGGCGTGTTTTACATCTTCCATATCCTGGAGGACCTGTATTAGATAAAATGGCTCATGAGGGAACTCATAGCTATACACTTCCTAAACCGCTTGATGATGGAAGCTATAACTTCAGCTTCAGTGGTCTAAAGAGCGCTGTCATCAACTTAAAGCATAATGCTGACCAAAGAGGAGAAGAAATCAATGGCAATGACTTAGCCTGCTCATTCCAGGATGTAGCTATGGATACGATTGCCTCTAAAGCCTTGGCTGCTGCTCATGATCTTGGTGTCAAGCAGATTATTGTAGCAGGTGGTGTAAGTGCCAATAAAGGTCTAAGAGAAAAAATGAGTACAAGTGATATTCCTGTTATTTTTCCACCAATGAAGTATTGTACAGATAATGCAGCAATGATTGCATCTGCTGCAAGTATCATGTATAAATATAATATGTTTGCCCCTTTGGACTTATCTGTTAAGCCAGATTATGACTTAGAGGCGGAAAGTGTAGGAGACAACTATGAGTAGTGAAAAGAAACAGAAAATCTCACGTGCAACGATGACACGTTTTCCTGTTTATTTGAAGGCTTTAAGAGTTATGGGACATGAAGGTAAAGAGAACTTCTTATCGAGTGAACTTGCAGAAGTCACTCATATCCAGGATACGACTATTCGTCGTGACTTTGGCTTTTTGCCTCAGAAGAATACACTTGGTAAAAGAGGCTATGGTTATGATACAAAAGAGATGATTGAAACACTCAGTGATTTCTTAGGTTTAGGACTTGATGAACCTATTATTTTGATTGGTGTAGGTAATTTAGGATCAGCTATTTTGAAATATAACCGCTGGAAATATACAGTAGGTCAGATTGTCTGCGCTTATGATAAGGATGCCAATATTGAAGGTGAACGTTTTGGTGTTAAGATTCATAAGAGTGATGATCTAGAGAAGACATTCCCTAAAGACTGTAAGATTGCGATTCTAGCCATTTCTGATAATGTTCAGGAAATGGTGGATCGTTTAGTGGCATTAGGGATTAAAGGCATTGTAGACTTCACTCATTCTCATTTCATTGTACCTCAGGGAGTAGAAGTACAGAATGTGGATGTTGTTGTTGCAATACAAGAATTAGAATTAAAGATGAAATCAAATACAAAGGAGTAAGAAGGATGTTTGAATTTATGACAGTAAGAGAACTTTATGAAATCTGTCGTGCAGATAACGCAGTAGAAACAGATAACGTAGAGTATGTAGAATTAGAAGGATGGGTAAGAACAAATAGAGATAGTGGTAAAGTAGGATTCATCGCATTAAATGATGGTTCTTATTTTAGAAACTGCCAGGTTGTTTATTTAGAAGAAAAATTAAAGAACTTTGATGAAGTATCACATATCGCAACTGGTTCAGCTATTCACGTATTAGGTAAATTAAAACTAACACCTGATGCAAAACAGCCATTTGAAGTAGAAGCGACTGAAATTATTCTTGAAGGTGACTGTGATAGTGATTATCCATTACAGAAGAAGAGACACTCTTTTGAATTTATGAGAGAAATCCCTCATTTAAGACCAAGAGCTAATTCATTCTATGCCATCTTCAGATTAAGATCTGTATTATCTATGGCTATTCATGAATTCTTCCAGGATCAGGGATTCGTATATGTACATACACCAATCATCACATCTAACGATGGTGAAGGTGCTGGTGAAATGTTTAGAGTAACAACTATTGATGATACTGATTTCTCTAAGGATTTCTTTGAAAAAGAAGCTTTCTTAACAGTAACAGGTCAGTTACATGTAGAAGCATTTGCGATGGCATTTAGAGATGTTTATACATTTGGTCCAGCATTCAGAGCTGAAAACTCAAATACATCAAGACATGCCAGTGAATTCTGGATGGTAGAGCCAGAAATTGCCTTCGCAGACCTTGAAGATGATATGTGCTTAATTGAAGAAATGGTTAAATACTGTATTCAGTACTGCTTAGACAATGCGCCAGAAGAAATGAAATTCTTTGAACAGATGGTTGACCATGATTGTATCAACCGTATCACAAAAGTCAGAGATTCTCACTTTGTACGTATGACTTATACAGAAGCTATTGAACACTTATTAAAGGCTGATGTGAAGTTTGACAACAAGGTTGAATGGGGTATTGACTTAAATGCTGAACATGAACGTTATATCTGTGAAGAAGTTGTAGGTGGTCCTGTATTCTTAACAGATTATCCAAAAGAAATCAAAGCATTCTATATGCGTTTAAATGACGATAACAAGACAGTTGCAGCATGTGACTTATTAGTACCAGGCATCGGTGAATTAGTTGGTGGTTCACAGAGAGAAGAACGTTATGATGTTCTTGAAAAGCTAATGGATGAAAAGGGCATGAACAAAGAAACACTACAGTGGTATATGGACTTACGCCGCTTTGGTGGATGTAAACATGCTGGATTCGGTTTAGGTTTTGACCGTTTCTTAATGTATTTAACAGGTATGGCTAATATCAGAGATGTAGAACCATTCCCACGTACACCACGTAACTTGAAATTCTAAAAGACCACATATGTGGTCTTTTTTCTTAAAGGAAGTAATATTATGGATGAATTTAATGGCATCAATACTTTTTTTAATATGATTTACCATCATGACCGTGCTTTTGGTCGAGCTTTGTCTGAATATCAGTCACTTGTTGATTATCGCGAGTGGTTAAGAAAACATCAAATAGAATTCAAAGAATTAGATATGATTGATGAGTATTCTTTTAGTATGATTCGTCCTGGTATGACTATCAAAGATGTATCCATGCTGACACATTCTGATTTACAGGCAGGCTTACAAAGAATACGCTTATTCTTTAAGGATAAAGTTTTCTTATTTCTTATTCCTGGTATGAATAAGGAAATAGAAGACTATTCTTTTACAGGAGTGGATTATGTCTTTACTCTAACTAAGCCTTTTAAGCAGGAAGACTTGTCTTTCCTAGATCCATTTCCTGGCTTGCTAGAAGCATTGTTTTATGCGGATGAATGGCCAGGAGGACTCATATTTAATTCTACAGAGGCTGCTTTTTATCCTTTACATAGTATTTCCCAGGCAAAGGCATTACAGAAGAAGATTGATGAGAAGACAATGTTTAATAAAGAAGGGCATTCTTCATTTATTTATCATTTATCTGATTTACATCTAGGACCTAAAAAGAAGCTCAAAGCAGTCTCTAACCTCCTAGATTCACTTGATGAATGTGATCACTATGCCCATAGTTCTCATCAAAAGCAGGTCTTTATTACCGGAGACCTTATGAATTCTCCTAATACAAAGAATATGTATCAGGCCAATAGCTTTATGACAATGATCAGAAAGAGATATAAGGCAGATATCACTTTTGTGTTAGGTAACCATGATATGATTGTGAAAGGTCTTAATATTGGTGGGAGACAGCGTACAAAAGTCATAGCTTATTTGCTTGGTGAAAAGATCAAGATTTTAGAAAAAGATAAGATCATTCTTGTCAAGATAGACTCCAATGCAGGAGGAAACCTGGCAAGAGGTATGATCACAAGAAGACAATTGGACCAGATTGATTCAGAACTCGCAGGTATAGAAAATTTAGATGATTATACAATTGTGGTATTATTACATCATCATGTATATAAGGTGTCTAAATCTGATTTTTTGAAGATTCAATGGCGTGAAAAATATATATTTGGAAGTATCCTAGATAAATCCAAAGCACTTGTAGATGCGAATATGTTTGCGACATGGCTCACACAGCGTCATATTAAATATGTCCTTCATGGACATAAGCATGTGCCTTATTTCATGAATAAACAAGGCACATACTATATCTCTGCAGGAAGTGCTACAGGCGGCTTAAAGGAAAGTGAAAGTCATTATTATTCTTATAATGTATTACGTTATGATTATATGGATAAGAAGATGAAAACATGTCTGATTTTCTATGATGACAACAAGAAAGCAGAAAGACAACGTGTTGAAGTATATTTAATGGAGGAAGATAAATGAAATTAGTTGATAAAATGAAAGATGAACGCTTAGGAATTGCGATTTTATATAACTTCTCTAAGGGATATGAAAAACCAGTTCCTATGGAACTTTATGATATTGTATTACCTTTTATCTATCATGATGCATTTAGAAAAGAAATTCTCAAGCATGATACATTAAAAGATGTCATTGAAGCATCCATTGAAGCAGATCCACACTTTAAAGAAGTGATTCTAGAAGCAATTAATGATGATGAAGGCATTACTTCTAAAGCATTAGGTATGGCTATGATGGGTGGAATGCTGTCATATGAGATGATTGATGGAAAAGTTTGTGGTAAATTACATGAAGCTGAAGTTTTAGACTTTAATGAATGTATTATTTTTGGTAAGATGATGCAGGACCATACAAAAGAAGAAATTCTTGATTTATTACACCAGGAACTTCGTATTGTCTTCTTGCAGGTAGAAACTCTTGGAAAAGATGTTGATACACATATCTTTGATGATCTTGGAAGAGTGACTTATCATGAAAATGTAGACCAGTTAGATGTCATTTCTCTTTGTAAGGATGCAGATATCGTTATTACAAATAAGAATCTATTTAGAAAAGTAGAAATCGACCGCTGTCCTTATCTTAAGATGATTGCAGTAACAGCTACTGGTACAAACAATGTAGATTTAGATTATGCAAAAGAAAAGGGAATCCGAGTTGCTAATGTGAAAGGATACTCTACTGAAGCTGTTGCTCAGTTAACTCTTGCATTATGTCTAGAACTTATTGAACATACATCACGCTATGACAGCTATGTAAAATCACAGCAGTATGAAAAAGATAAGGTCTTCTCATTCTTTGGTTACTCGTTTCATGAACTATCTACTATGACTTGGGGAATTGTTGGTCTAGGCGCAATCGGTCAGCGCGTTGCACGTATTGCGGAAGCATTAGGATGTCAGGTGCAGTATTATTCTACAACTGGACATCATCAGGATGAACACTTCAAGCAGGTGGATTTTGATACATTACTTAAGACAAGTGATATTATTTCTATTCATTCACCTCTTACAAAAGAGACAGAACATTTATTTGATGCAGAAGCTTTCAAGAAGATGAAAGAGACAGCTTATCTGATTAATGTAGGACGTGGTCCTATTGTAGATGAAGAAGCATTAAGTGATGCATTAAATAATAACCTGATTGCTGGAGCTGGTTTAGATGTATTTGAAAAAGAACCACTTCCTTCAACAAGTCCTTTATATAGTGTTGATCCTCAAAAGGTCGTTTTCACACCACATGTCGCATGGGGTTCAGTAGAAGCAAGACATCGTTTGATTCTTGAAGTACGTGAAAACATAATCGCCTTCATCAAAGGCGAAGACCGTAATAACTGTTAAAAAAGAAAAGGAGGAGCCTATAAGAAGGCAAGTGTACGGTCAGAGATGATCGGAATTAACGTCTGTGGACTAGCGATAGGTTGAAACAGAAACATTTGTTTATTGTAGCATTTAAAAAATGATTCAAATTATTATTGTATGTATTTTAGTATTACTTGGTATTTACTGTTTTAAGTTTTATCCATTAGAAAGAAGAAATACCAAGAAGCTCGCATTTAGTGCTTTAATTATTATCATCACATTGATTCTAAAGAGACTTACTATTATGGTGCCATTATTTGGTGCTGAAAGCTTAAAGATTGGTTTTGAATATATTCCAGTTATGTTAGCGGGAGTTATTCTTTCACCAAGCTATGCTTATCTCATTGGTCTCATTACTGATTTACTTGGTTTAGTGATTACCCCAACAGGATTCCCATTCTTTGGATTTACACTCAATCAGGTACTGATTGGTTTGATTCCATCACTGATTGCTGTGAAAGTAAAGAATGTAGATGGGAAGAAATTCAGTAAGATTGTATGTCTCATGATTGCATTATTTGGTGGAGCAGGATCGCTTTTTGTTGCTTTACAAAAAACAATCTCTATCGGTAAAGTCACTTATACATTAACATCTTTACAAAAAGGTGTTATGATTGGACTCTGCCTTGTTGCCTCTATAGGTTTTATCTTATTCATGTTGAAACGCACGAAGAATATGAAAGACAATGATGTGTCATTATTTGGTACTTGGCTATTAAGTGTTATTTTAGTAGAACTTGTAATTACATTCTGCTTAACACCTTTCTGGCTACAAATTATGTATGGCATTCCATTTGTAGTATCTGTAAGTATTCGTGTTATCAAGGCATGCTTTATTATTCCATTAGAAATCATTATTGGATTCCCATTATTGAAACAGATGGATAAATTATATAAATAGGAGTATAGATATGGAATATCAGGTCACAGTTGACCAGTTTACTGGGCCGCTCGATCTCTTGCTTCATCTAATAAAAGAACATGATATGGATCTTCTTGATCTTGATGTAGCGGCGGTATGTGACCAGTATCTCGCTTATATTCAAACGATGGATCCTTCACTCTTAGAAGCTGTCTCTGAATATTTAGTCATGGCAGCCTGGCTTATTGAAATGAAAAGTAAACTACTTCTTCCTAAGCCAGAAATAGATGAAGAAGATGATTATGAAGCAGAAAGAAAGAGAATGATTGAAAGACTGATTGAAAAGAACCGCATCAATGGTATCTTAGAAGCTTTTGAGGCTTCTTATGATAAACGTCAGACAATGCATTCTAAAATACCTTCAGCACTTGAAGAATATCTTCCTAGTGGTGAAGAAACAATTCCTGAGGGAATGGAAGTTTATGATTTGATCAAGGCGATGCAGAGAGTCATGCAAAGACGTGCTCTTTTGCATCCTCTTGAATCTAAGATTGCACGTGTAGAAATATCTATTGATGAAAGAACAGAACAGATCAGAAGCTATTTCTTACGTCATAGAGGTAAAACTGTTGATTTTGAAGACTTGTTTGATGAAGGAGACCGCTATTTTGCGATAGTGACATTCCTTTCTATTCTTGTCTTAGTAAAGAACAGTGAGTTATTGATTACTCAGAGTGGTAATTTTGAAAAGATTTATTTGAAAGGAACAGACTATGGACAACAATGAGTATTTATCAGTCATAGAAGGTATGCTTTATATCTATGGTGATGAAGGCATTACAATTAAAGATATTGCGGATACATTAGAAATCACTAAGAAAGAAGCATATGAATTGATGGATGAATTACTCTCTCTTTATGCTTCTAAAACAGTTAAGGGTGTTGATATATGTGATTTTGGTGGTACTTATAAGATGGTGACTTTACCTCAGCATGATGTCTATTATAAGAAGATGATGACTACAAGTGGTAGAAAGCTATCTAAGTCTGCATTAGAAACATTGGCTATTGTCGCTTATTATCAGCCTGTCACTAGAATTCGTATTGAAGAAATACGTGGTGTAGGCTGTGAATCTATGATTCGTAAGCTTTTAGCACAGGCTCTTATTAAAGAAGTAGGTCGTGATGATTCACCAGGAAAACCTGTCTTATATGGTGTCACTGATGAATTCATGGATGCTTTTAATCTAAAAAGCTTGGATGAATTACCAGAACTCAAAGAAATTGAATCTGAATTTGATGAAGAAGATATCTTCAACACAAAATATCAGGAAAAGGTAGAAGAAAAGCCAGAAACGAATTAGTTTCTGACTTTTTTTATAGTTTACATTCTTTTAATAGTTTTAAACGACGTTTATAATACTCTATCTTTTCTTTAACCTGCTTCTTTACAGCCACAGAAGTCGTTTCTGCAAGAGAAATGGTACCAAGCATGATAATTAGTGTCACAATCGGCATACCAAATAAGAATAACTTAGAATGACTGATAAAGAAAAGGATACCTAATACGACAATACTTATTAATGCATATCTTAATGTACGCATACCTAAGCAATAGCTATATATTTCTGCTCTCACATTTTCGTAGGAATTCTCTAAGAAAGTAATGACCTCCTCACAGCTTTCTACATCAAGTGAAGCATCATCAATATTTGTTTCTATTTCAATGTGAAATGCCATAGTTCTACCTCCAATTCTTTACCATTATAACATTGTATTATAAAAAGAAAAGACATATACTTAAGAATGATTTTATGATATAGTGTTAAAACACACAGAAATGAGGGAAATACAGTGCATATTTGGGGACATTTTAAAACAATTACAAGACATAAGTTGTTAGTAGGAAAGCTATGCTTTAAAGTACATTTATATAAGCAGGGCTTATTACATGACTTATCTAAATATACACCAACTGAATTTATTACAGGTATTAAGTATTATAAGGGAACCTATTCTCCTAATAGTGCTGAAAGAAATGAGAAGGGTTACTCAACAGCCTGGCTTCATCATAAAGGCCGTAATAAGCATCATTGGGAATATTGGGTGGATTTTACCAGAAAAGGTCAGGTTCCTGCAAAAATGCCTTATAAATATGTATTAGAGATGTTCTGTGATAGAGTTGCAGCAAGTAAGATCTATGAAGGAAAGAATTATACAGATGCCTTTCCTTTACAATACTATGAATCAGGACAATATTCTTATATATTACATCCTGAAACACGTGCCTTGATTCGTTTCATGCTTGTCTATTTAAAGGATCATGGACTAGATGATACAATTAAAATGCTGAATAGACATCATGATTATGATGAATATTTTGTTGAATTTAAGGACAATTTCATGTAGATTAGTTAATGGAAAAGAAAGGGTGAAAGCAATGGAAGAAAGATTACAAAAAGTCATTGCACAGAGTGGTTATACTTCACGTCGTAAGGCTGAAGAACTCATTCAGCAGGGTAAAGTTACAGTCAATGGTGAAGTTGTAACAGTACTTGGTACTAAAGTAACTAAGAAAGATACAATCTGTGTCAATGGAAAAATGATTAATAAAGAAGATAAAGTATATTATTTATTCTATAAACCAGAAAAATGCGTATGTACTATGAGTGACGAACATGATCGTACATGTGTCGCTGATTATTTTAGTGATAGTAATGAAAGAGTTTATCCAGTAGGAAGACTTGACTATGATACAACAGGTGCTTTATTTATGACAAATGATGGTGAATTTGCGAACCTCATCATGCATCCATCTAGCCACTTAGAAAAGGTCTATGAAGTATCTGTTAAGGGATTATTGACTAAGGCTGAAAAGAACCAGCTAGAAAGAGGTATCTATCTGGAAGGTGTTAAAACATTACCTTGTGAAATTGCGATTACTGGAAATGATGAAGAACATGGTACTACTATGTTGATGATTCGTTTAGTAGAAGGTAAGAACAGACAGATCAAGAAGATGTTTGAAGAAGTAGGACATCCTGTAAAGCGTTTAAGAAGAATCATGATTGGTCCAATCGATTTAAAGGGATTAACTCCTGGTACTTATCGTCGATTAAAACCACATGAAGTAAATGTATTACGTACAATGGCTTTAAAAAAGAAAAACGCAAACAAAAAATAAAAGAGGATGCATCGCATCCTCTTGCTTTATTATTCAGCTTCAATTACGCCTACTGGGCAGCCATCGATAGCATCCTGAACAGCAGCGTCATCAGTTTCTTCAACGATTACTTTTGCTAATCCTTCGTCATCTAATTCGAAAACGTCTGGGCAGATTCCTGCGCAAGCACCGCAACCTAAGCAGCCTTCATTTACTTTAACTTTCATTTACATATCCTCCTTATTTCATATACATCTATTATAACGGATAATGAGGTTTTTTGAAAGTTATTTTCTTAATTTTATAGGTATGCTATAATAGATACGATTAGGTGGTGAAATTATATGTCAGAACAGACAAGAATGTCTAAGTATAAGGATTTACGTGACAATATTGATGATGTTGGTTATGTCCCTCATGAAGAGGATGAGGGAGATGATGATTTCTTATCATTTATTCCTAAATCAAATCATCGTGAAAGTGTAGAACCAAAGACATACGAAACACTCAAATATGAAAGCAACCCATTTGAATCATTACATGAAGAGCGTAATAGTACAAGAACACGTACTGATACACGTCTTGATATTTTGAATTCAATGAAAGAGGATGCTTCTTCACAGGATACCATCTGTGATTATCATACGTCTGAGTTAAGAAGAGGGCATGCAGTGAAGGGTGGTAGTTTAATGGACAAACTAGCTGCTATGTCACCTGAAGAAGATGTTGAAGCTTTTAGAAAATACAATGAAGAAATACCACATCGTGAACCAGTGAAAACTGAACCAGTAGTAAGAAGTACATCTCACGAGGAGCATGAAAGAAGACATGCACAACAGAAAGCACCATTACCTGAAAAACAAGAAGATACAAAAATGACAAAGATCTTAAATGGTGTTGTAGGCGTACTTGTTTTTGCGGTGTTTGTATTTATTATCATGACTTTTCTGAATAATTAGGGGGATTTTAGAATGAAGAAAATTGCTATTGCGATTGATGGACCTGCAGCTGCAGGTAAATCTACGATTGCTAAAAGAGTCGCAAATAATCTAGGTTATACTTATATTGATACAGGTGCAATGTATCGTTGTGTGGCATATTATGCACTTGTAAAGGGCGTTGATTTTCATGATGAAAATGCTGTCTGTCGTTTATTACCAGAAATTAAGATTAAATTGATGCCTGATAACACTGTCTATTTAAATGATCGTGATGTGACTGCAGATATTCGTGTGAATGAAATTAGTGCAGGTGCATCTATTGTATCTGCTTATTCTAAGGTAAGAACATATTTAGTTGCACAACAAAGAGAAATGGCCAAAGAAGGTGGCGTTATTCTTGATGGTAGAGATATTGGAACTGTAGTATTACCAAATGCAGAGTTAAAAATCTATCAGGTGGCATCTATTGAATGCCGTGCTTTACGTCGTCATAATGAAAACTTAAGTCGTGGATTGAATTCTGATCTTGATGAAATCAAGAAGGAAGTCGCTGCCCGTGATGAAGCAGATATGACACGTGAGATTTCTCCATTGAAGAAAGCAGATGATGCAATTGAAATTGATACTTCAGATATGACTATTGATGAAGTTGTTGCACATATTATGAATTTAGTTGAAAAGAAGACTCAATAAGGAGGCGAAATATGAAAAAAGGTATTGTTGCGATTGTAGGTCGTGCAAATGTAGGTAAGTCTACACTATTTAACCGTATTATTGGTGAACGTGTTTCTATTGTGGAAGACGTACCAGGTGTTACAAGAGACCGTATTTATGCAAAAGCCAGCTGGCTTACAAAAGAATTTAGAATTATTGATACCGGTGGTATTGAATTAAAGAATGCTGATTTTACAGAACAGATCAAGACTCAGGCTGAGATTGCGATTGAAGAAGCAGATGTTATTATCTTTGTAGTTAATGGACGTGAAGGTTTAACAAGTGAAGATAACTTTGTTGCTAGAATGCTTCAGAAGTCAGGTAAACCTGTACTTTTAGCTGTTAATAAGATTGATGATGTGGCATTTAGAGATAACATTTATGATTTCTATAGCTTAGGTATTGGTGAACCAATTCCTGTATCAAGTGCGCATGGTATTGGTGTAGGGGATCTTCTTGATGAAGTCATTAGAGTACTTCCAGATGAAGAAGATGAGTTTGAAGAAGATGAAATCAAGGTGTCTATTATTGGTAGACCAAATGTAGGTAAATCTTCTTTAACTAATGCGATATTAGGTGAAGACCGTGTTATTGTTTCTAATATTGAAGGAACAACAAGAGATGCGATTGATACCGCCTTTGAAAAAGATGGGTATAAGTATAGAATCATCGATACAGCAGGTATGCGTAAAAAGGGAAAAGTCTATGAGAATATTGAAAAATATTCAGTACTACGTGCTTTAAAGGCTGTAGAACAGAGTGATGTTATTCTTTGTGTTGTAGATGGTGAAAGAGGCATTATTGAACAGGATAAGCATGTTGCAGGTTATGCCCATGAATTAGGTAAGTCTGTTGTATTAGTTGTTAATAAATGGGATGCAGTGACTAAAGATGAAAAGACAATGGCTAAGATGGAAAAGAGTCTAAGAGAACAGTTCAAGTATCTTGACTATGCACGTATCGCCTTTGTTAGTGCTTTAAAGAAACAGCGTATTAATACATTATTTGATTTAATTGTAGAAGCTTATATGAATGCTCATAAACGTGTGACTACAAGTGTATTAAATGATGTTATTGTAGATGCTCAGGCAATGAACCCTACAACTACATTTGAAGGTGGAAGACTTAAAATCTATTATGCCAATCAGGTTGCAGTACAGCCACCAACATTTGTATTATTTGTTAATGATCCTAAGTTCATGCATTTCTCATATAAGCGTTATCTAGAAAACTGCTTAAGAGATCGTTTTGGATTTGAAGGAACTCCAATCCATATTATTTGTAGAAAAAGAGACTAAAACTGACCCAAATAGGTCAGTTTTTTTGCGTGATGACCCTTTATTAAAGAGAGTACTTTAAAATTTCATTTCACCTATTTACTTGACTAAAAGAAATGTAAGTGCTAACATTTTAGTACATGAGTGATATCATTTCAATTGAATAGTTGATGAGAGGGTATGTACGGGACATATCTTATTAATTGCATGATTTTCTAGTATCTCTTTGAGAGAACGTTTTTTTTTTGCATTCATCAGCTATCTCCCGATTACAATTATGGAGGAGGTTGTTGTATGGACAACAAAGAAAGCAAGGGTGGCTTAAATAAAAGTCTTAAGCTGATTTTCGTTTACACCGTTGCAACAGGTTCTATCTTTACATTTGTAAACTACTGGGACTCTGTATTCTATGGTTATTGTGGAAGCGGGACATTCCTTGCATTCGCACTAATGACTGTAGCTATTTTACCAATCGCACTTGTATAAAGTGAATTGGCATCTATTTTCCACACTGGTGGTGGGGAATTAATCTACAACACTGTTGGTATCAACAAACATGTTGGGTTCTTAGCTTCATGGCTTATCATGGCAGCTTGGATTTCAGTACCACCAGCAGTTGTTATGGCTATCATGACATGGGTCAATAAGACATTAAATCTAGGTCTTGGTACATGGGGCATGGTAGGTTGTGCTGCAATATTACTTGTCTTATATTTCTTAATGAGTATTCAGAACGTTCAGTTCTTAGTAAAAGCTCAGGCAGGTATGCTTTTCTGTAACATTGCAGTTACTATCATTACTGGTTTCTTATTATTATTCTCAGGACATTGGCATTTATCTAACTTTGGAAATATCTTCCAGACAACTCTAAGTTCTGTCAATGGTATTCCTGGATGGATCATCGGTATGGCGTTACTAATCACACCATACTTTGGATTTGAAACAGTACCTCAGATGGTTGAAGAAGGGGACTTCCCAATCAAGAACTCTAAGAAAGCTATCTGTGGTTCAATTCTTACTTGTGGTTGTATTTATGTATTCTATTATTTCTGTGTTGCAGGATTAGATGGATTACAGACTATTCATACAACATTTGCACAGGATGGGTTCTTAACTATTCTAACTATGCAGAAAGTATTAGGATGGACATTCTGGCCTATTATCGTTGGTATTCTTTCTTGCTTGCTTGGTATGGGTGCTTCATTACTTGGCTTCTGGATGTCAACAGTACGTATGTTGTATTCAATGGCTAATAAGAACTTCTTACCAAAGGTTTTCGCTAAGGTCAACAAGAACCAACAGCCATTATTACCTAACATCTTCTTGTTAGTATTATCATTAGTATTTATCGTATTACAGAATTCATCTGATTTCATGAGTGCATTCTTTAACTTAATGAGTTTCGGATGTGCCTGCGCTTATGCATTGACAATGATTTCAGCTATCTGTATTCATAGAAAACATCCAAACTGGGTAAGTGCAAACACTGTTAAGGGTGGAGATGCTTTCCGTGTTCTTGCAATGTTGATTGCAGTTACTATCGCATTCTTCTGTACACTTGGTCAGGGTATTGATTCTTGGATCTGCTTTGGTGTATATCTTGGTGTTGGTATGTTGTTGTGGCTCTGGATGGTTTGTGTTAACTGGAAGAAACATCCAGTAGAAATTGAAACACCTGATGGAGTTCAGAAGTTCTAACAATTAAATAGTATTAAGAATTAATGGCGAAGCAAATGATTGCTTGCATATATAAAATTTAGTTTAGAAAAGGAGAATAATAAAATGGCTAAATTAGAAGGTAAAGTTGCATTAATCACAGGTGCTGCTGTAGGACTTGGAGAAGGTATCTCAACTGCATATGCGAAATATGGTGCAAAATTAATCATGGTTGACTTATCACCAGCTGTAGAAGAAACTGCAGAAAGATTAAGAAAAGAATACGATGCTGAAATCATCACTGTAGTAGCTAACGTTGCTGATCGTGCAGCAATGGACGCAGCTGCTGCTAAGGGTGTTGAAAAGTTCGGTGAAATCAACGTCGCTTGTTGTAACGCTGGTGTTTGCCGCTTAGCTCCATTTGAAGAAATGACTGATGAAATGCGTGATTTCCATATTGATGTAAATATTAAGGGTGTATGGAATACATGTAAAGCAGTTGTTCCTTATATGTTAAAACAGGGTGGAGGTAGCATCGTGATCGCTTCTTCTGTAACTGGTGATATCGTAGCTGATGCTGGTGAAGCAGCTTACGCTACAACTAAGGCTGCATTAGTTGGTTTAACTAAGTGCTTAGCTGTAGAATATGCTAAACGTAACATTCGTGTTAACTGCTCACAGCTTGGTTACGCTAGAACTCCAATGGTTGAAAAGATGGCTGTTGAATCTAATCCAGAAAATCCAGAAGCAGCAATCAATGATATCGCAGCAAATGTTCCAATGGGACGTCTTGCTAAACCTATCGAAGTAGGTGAATTATTCGCATTCTTAGGAAGTGATGAATCTAGCTACTTAACAGGTGCTCAAATCGTTATCGATGGCGGTGCAACATTACCTGAAACTATGTCGATCGGTACTAACTAAAATCACAATACTCGCCACCTCTTTATAGAGGTGGTTTTTTGTATGTACAAAAAAAGAGATGAACGAATGTTCATCTCTCAAGTATTGTGTTTATTGTTTTATCCTTCAATACCAGTTTCAGCTTTAACTAATTCAACAACTTCTTCCATTGTAGCAAGTTCAGTAGTTGCTTTGTCAGCTAACTTCTTAGAATCTTCATAAGATAATTCTCTGATACGTTTTCTCTGAGCAAGAATAGAAGTTGCAGACATTGAGAATTCGTCAAGTCCTAAACCAAGTAATAATGGTGCAGCAAGAGCTTCGCCTGCCATTTCACCACACATACCAGTCCATTTACCTTCTCTATGAGAAGCATCAATTGTGTTCTTAACTAATCTTAAGATTGATGGGTTGAATGGCTGATATAAGTAGTTGATTGTAGATGACATACGGTCAGCAGCGAAAGTATACTGGATTAAGTCGTTTGTACCGATTGAGAAGAAATCTACAACCTTAGCGAACTGATCAGCAAGAACAGCAGCAGCTGGGATTTCAATCATGATACCAACTTCGATAGAATCAGAAACTTCTACACCTTCAGCAACTAACTTAGCCTTTTCATCTAATAAGATTCCCTTAGCTTTATTGAATTCATCAACAGTTGCAATCATAGGGAACATGATCTTAAGATCACCATAAACTGAAGCACGAAGTAATGCTCTTAACTGAGTTCTAAATACTTCTTCTCTCTGGAAGCAAAGACGAATAGCACGAACACCTAAGAATGGGTTCATTTCTTCTGGAACTGGAAGAGCCTTTAACTTCTTATCTCCACCGATATCCATTGTTCTAACAACAACTGGACCATTTACGTTTTCAAGTACTGTCTTATAAGCTTCATACTGTGAATCTTCTGTTGGAAGTTCATCTGATTCCATATATAAGAATTCAGTTCTGAATAAACCAACACCTTCAGCACCGTTCTGCTTAATAGCTTCGATATCATTTGGAGAACCAATGTTAGCTACTAATAATACTTTATGACCATCAGTAGATACTGATTCAGCAGTCTTTAATGTCTTAAGTTCTGCTTTGTAATCTTCGAATTCTTTTCTCTTAGCTTCATAAGTAGCAATAGTTTCTTCATCAGGGTTAACAAATACATCACCTGTTAAACCATCAAGAACAACCATATCACCATCATTTACAGTTTTAGTAATAACGTTAGTTGCTACAACTGCTGGGATTTCCATAGATCTAGCTAGGATAGCAGAGTGAGAAGTTCTACCACCGATATCAGTGATGAAACCACGAACTAAGTTCTTGTTTAACTGAGCTGTATCAGAAGGAGTTAAATCATGAGCGATGATTACAACTTCTTCATCAATTAAAGCAGGGTTAGGTAAAGACTTACCTAATAAGTTAGCTTTTAAACGAGTAGTTACGTCTCTGACGTCAGCTGCTCTTTCTTTGAAATATGCATCATCCATAGATGAGAACATAGTGATGAATAAGTTAGCTACATCTTCTAATGCTGCTTCAGCACATAACTTTTCACCAGTGATCTTAGCTTCAACCTGAGACTGAAGTTCTGGATCTTCAAGAATCTGTGCATGAGCATCAAATACTGCTGCTTCTTCTTCAGATAAGTTTTTAGTAGCTGCTTCCTTAATTGCAGCGATTTCAAGTTTAACTGCTGCAACGCCATTGTTATATTTAGCGATTTCAGCTTCAGTGTCTTCAACTGTAGTACGTGTTACAGTTAAATCTGGCATATCTAATTTATATGCTTTTGCAATAGCATAACCACTAGATGCCGCAATACCTTTTACATTTGTCATTTTTGACCTACCTCCATATACTCCATATTTTACAATAAAAGGGGTATAAAATAAAGGAAAGAAGTTCTTTCATATACATTTTTTTGACAAATTTACATACTTTTGAGGGTATGAATTAATCTAAATCTTCCTATATATACCAACAAATGTTGAAAGAAGCCAATTATAGGAATTTGTTTGTTTTTTTTATTGTGTAAAATACATGCATTTTACTAATCAGATAGCTCAATGATCAATATTTCACTATCAGATAATTTGTACCTATATATTTTAAAATAAATAAAGAAAATTTCATAATATGAAAATATCACTTTACAAATAGGAATAACGAGTATAATATAGAAGTGTAAACAGGAGGATAATAATATGAAAGTTATTGTTACTAAAGATTATGAAGAAGCAAGTCAGAAAGCAGCAGAAATCATGCTAGACGTTATCAAAAATAAACCAAACGCAAACCTAGGTTTAGCTACAGGTTCTACACCAATCCGTCTTTATGAATTAATGAGAGAAGATCATAAAGCTAATGGAACAAGCTATAAAGATATCAAATCATTCAACCTTGATGAATATTATGGTTTAGCACAGGATCATCCACAGAGTTATTACTATTTCATGTGTCATCAGTTATTCAATGAATTAGATATCGATAAGAATAATATCAATGTTCCTAAGGGTAAGGGATCTATCGAAGAAGTATGCGATGAATACAATGCACTATTAGCTAAAAATCCAAGAGATATCCAGTTATTAGGAATAGGTTCTAATGGACATGTTGGTTTCAATGAACCAGGTACATCATTTGATTCAGTGACTCATTA
Organism: uncultured Catenibacterium sp.; assembly: GCA_900540685.1. Taxonomy (GTDB): domain Bacteria; phylum Bacillota_I; class Bacilli_A; order Erysipelotrichales; family Coprobacillaceae; genus Catenibacterium. The sequence goes on from UQGS01000018.1 coordinate 34,296, forward strand.
TATCGCACTTAAACAGAGCACAATCGAAGACAACGCTAAATTATTCTTCAATGGTGATTTAAGCGCTGTTCCTACTCATGCTATTACTATGGGTATTTCTAATATCATGGAAGCTAAGAAGGTATTATTAATCGCAACTGGTGAAAGAAAAGCTGAAGCAGTTAAAGGCTTAGTTGAAGGACCAGTGACAGAAGATTTACCAGCTTCTATTCTTCAGAAACATGAAGATGCTATCATCATCGTTGATGAAGCAGCTGCATCATTATTATCTAAATAATTTCTTAGGGCGCTTATTTAGGCGCCTTTTTTTATGCTATAATTTTTTTGAGGTGATTTCATGAAGGCGATGAATAAAGACAATCCTAAATATAATGAATGCATAGAAAGAAAATCTCAGTTATATGAAAGACAGGGTGATTTTAGAACACCTTTCATGAGAGATTATAATCGTATTATATTTACTACAGCTTATCGACGCTTAAAACACAAGACTCAGGTTTTCTTTGCACCTGATAATGATCATATTTGTACACGTGCAGAGCACGTGAACTTGGTTGAATCTATCAGCTATACAATTGCTTATCAATTAGGGCTTAATACTGAACTCACACGTGCTATTAGTGCTGGACATGATTTAGGACATGCACCTTTTGGTCATGGAGGAGAAAAGATTCTATCTTCTATATCAGAAAAGCATGGTTTAGATCCCTTCTGGCATGAAAGGAACAGTCTTCATCTCATAGATGATTTATGTTTATTAGAGGATGATCAACATATTGAACATAATCTAGATCTCACCTATGCAGTAAGAGATGGTATTATCGCACATTGTGGTGAAGTGAATCAAAGGAGAATCAAACCAAGAGATGAAAAGATTGATTTAAAAGACTTTAAATCACCCGGACTCTATCAGCCTTATACTCTTGAAGGGTGTGTCGTAAAAATCAGTGATAAGATTGCTTATCTTGCACGTGATATAGAAGATGCATGGAACTTACATATACTTGATGAAGAAGATATGAAAGGCTTGATAGAAGAAATTAATACTGTTGTACCAGGTTTATTTAAGGCAATTAATAATGGAACAGTAGTTAACTATTTTATTCAGGATGTGATTCATAATAGTACAGAAGACTATATTGGTTTATCTGATGAAGCCTTTGAAATCATGAAGATATTTATGAAGTTTAATTATCAGAATATCTATGAAATAAAGAAAGTTAAGATTCATACACAATATGTACAGTTGATTCTAGAGAGTCTCTTTTCTTTCTTATATGAGTATGGACAACATGACAATTTTGTTTTAGACTTAAAAAAAGATGCAGAACGTTATCCACTCATTATTAATCATTATCTTAAATGGCTCACACGCTATAGTACTTTACTTCATGATGAACGTTATCAAAATCATATTGCCTATGACTTTGAGAATGATCCACATGCTTTAGAAAAGAGTATTATTGATTATTTATCAGGGATGACTGATCATTTTATTATTGATGCATTTGATGAATTACTTGCATATAGATAGGGGGAGTTATGTATGCCAATTAATATTCCAGACGATTTACCAGCATATAAAGTCTTAACAGCTGAAAACATCTTTGTGATGAACCAGACACGTGCGACTACACAGCGTATTAGACCTTTAAAAATCTTGATTGTTAATATTATGCCTTTAAAGATCACAACTGAAACACAATTATTAAGACTATTATCTAACACACCATTACAGCTAGAAGTAGAACTTATTCATATGTCTACACATGATTCTAAGAATGTCCCTAAGGAACATTTGCTTACTTTCTATAAGACATTTAAAGATATCAAAGAGAATTCTTATGATGGTATGATCATTACAGGAGCTCCTGTAGAACAGATGCCTTTTGAAGAAGTAGACTATTGGAATGAACTGAGTGAAATCTTTGAATGGGCAAAGACACATGTCTTCAGTTCTTTCTTTATCTGCTGGGCTTCACAAGCTGCTTTACATTATTATTATGGTATTGATAAGTACTTATTAAAGCATAAGCTTACAGGTGTCTATCGTCATCATACAAATCAAAGAAAGATGAGAAGAAAGATTTTAAGAGGTTTTGATTATCAGTTCTATGCACCACATTCACGTTATACAACTGTATTAAAAGAAGACATCTCAAGTAATCCAAATCTTGATATACTTGCAGAAAGTGATGATGCAGGTGTCTATTTAGTGGCTTCTAAGGATGGCTCTCAGTTCTTTGTGACAGGACATCCTGAATATGATCCAGATACATTAGATAAAGAATATAAGCGTGACAAAGAGAAACCAGATGTCATTGCAGAACTACCTAAAAACTATTATCTTGATGATGATCCATCTCAAGAAATACAAGTGAAATGGCGTTCACATGCCTATCTCTTATTCTCTAACTGGTTGAACTATTATGTATACCAGGAAACACCATATGATCTAAATGATCTTCACGATCGTAAGAAATAAGCCATCTATCTAGGTGGCTTTTTATATAGGAGGTGATTTTTATGTTATTGATCCCATTAGTTATTTGTTAAACCGCAAACTCTACCCATAATAAAATCTAATAAAAACGCAAATTAAATTAATAAACAGGTGGAAAATATGCCTTTTGTAACGGCATAATCTTCCACCTGTTTTTATGATCTGATTGTAGTATGATAATCATGTA
>UQGS01000019.1 GCA_900540685.1 uncultured Catenibacterium sp.
TCACACCCCTGACTTTTTCAAAGCTTGAGTAAACCCCAAGTCTATTTAGTTACTCAAGAAAACCTCTTTGATTCTCATATCAAAGAGGTTTTCTAATGCTTATAATTCTACTTTCTTACCGCCATACTTTCTTACTTTAAGAATATGACAAGAACCTTCACCAAAATACTTTTCAATTTCAGTCTTATATGTTTCTACATAATCATCTTCTACAAAGGCCTGAATCGTACCTGCAAATCCACCACCATGTACTCTACATACACCTTTATCCCCTAGGATATCTTCAGATAAGCCTAAGGCAATAGAAACAGCCTGGTTTGTTTCATCATGGTTAGAATAGATATTCTGTAAGTATTTATAAGAGCTGTCACCTGATGATTTGATGACTGACTTGAATGTATCAAAGTCATTGTTCTTTAAGGCAGATACTGCTTTTTCTACTCTTGCATCTTCCTTAAAGAAGTGTAATGCACGGATGACACAGCGGTCACTCATCTTTTCACGTAATTCAGGAATATGTGCTTTAAATTCTTCTTCTGATACTTCTCTTAAGAATTCTTTTCCAAAGAAGTGTGCTACTTCCTTCATTTCTGTAGGAATAGCTGCATAATCATCAGTTAAGTCTGCATGAGATGCATGAACATCTACAATACATAAACTATGATGGAATGAAGAGAAATCAACATCTACTTTTTCTACAACAGGATGATCATTGTCTTTAAAATCAATATGAATAAGAGCACCTACTGAACTTGCACACTGGTCCATTAATCCACATGGTTTACCAAAATATACGTTTTCTGTATACTGACCAATCTGCGCAATCAATACTGGACTTACTGTCATATCATTATATAAACCTGATAATACAGTACCAATCATTACTTCAAATGCGGCTGATGAAGATAGACCAGAACCCTGTAATACTTCACTTGTCATATAAGCTTCAAAGCCACCAATATGAAGACCTAATTCATTAAAGCGTGCAAGAGTACCTCTAATTAATCCTTCTGAAGTACCTTCTTCTTCAGCTTTCTTTTCTAAGTCATCTAAAGCTACAGCCTTTAAGTCATAATCATCAGATAATACTTTTACAACACCTGCTCTAGGTGCTGTAATCGCAATAATATCTAAGTTAATTGCGGCAGCTAATACTTCACCATGCTGGTGGTCTGTATGGTTACCAGATACTTCACTTCTACCTGGTGCTGAGAATACTTCTACTTCCTTATCACCATAAAGTGAGATGAACTTTTCAATAGCTGCAATATATCTTTCTTTCTGAGTATCTAATAAAGATTCATCTACATAAATATCAGTTAATAAAGCATCTGCCTGACCATTTCTAATATCTTCAATAATCTGTGTTGCAAGTTTCATTACTTAATTACCTCTAAACAATAAGATGTCTGTGCATCAAATGTTTCTCCCTTTCTTAAAATAGTGCTTGGATTCTTTTCAATATGAATAGCGTCTGGTAAGTTCTGTGTTTCAATACATACTGCATCTCTCGCATTATAAGGTTCACCATTCTTACCAATACGTCCATCTAGATAGTTTGCGGTATAGATCTGTGCTCCTGGTAAAGTTGTAGATACTGTTAATCTTCTACCACTTTCTTCATCTTCTAATACAACCTGGTTCTTATCTGTAGTAAAGAAGAAATGATGGTCAAAACCATTACCAAGTTTTAATTGTGGATGATCTACTTCTACACGTTCACCAATTTTTGCAGGTATTCTAAAGTCAAATGGAGTACCTTCTACAGCTTCCTTTTCTCCTGTAGCAAGACCATCTGCATCTACATGTTCATAATAATCAGCATCAATCTTTAAAGTGTGATTATAGATATTATGTTTATGTCCTGATAAGTTGAAATATGAATGGTTAGTAATATTAATTAAAGTGTCCTTATCACTCGTAGCATGATAAGAAATAGTTAATGTAGTACCCTCTAAATGATAAGTAGCACTAAAATCCATATTACCTGGATAACCTTCTTCTCCATCCTTTGCATGATAAGTAAACTTAATAGTATAGTCATCTAAGATTTCATAATCAAAGATCTGATAACTAAATCCTTTAATACCACCATGTAAACTATTAGGACCATTATTAATAGGTAAATGATATGTTTCACCATTTAATTCAAATGTTCCTTTTCCTATTCTATTCGCAACTCTACCTACTAATGCACCTAGATAAGCATCTAGAGTCTGATATTGATTAAAGTCATCATAACCTAATACAACATCACCTTTTACTCCATTCTTATCTTCAACAATCATCTTAATAATAGTACAACCAAATGTTGAGACAACGACTTCCATCTCATCGTTCTTTAATGATAAATTTTCAATATTTCCAATTTTTTCTATTACTTCTATCACATTTATTCACCTCATCTTCGGAAACATAGATAATTCATACCTATTACTTAATATATTTTATCATGTTATGAATAATTATGTATACGCTTTCTAGAAAAAGTGAAGATTTAATAGACTTTTCTATGCGTTGTAAAGAGCGTATGTCTTTTATACAGGAAAATATGTCTCTTAAGCACAAAATATAGACTATTTAATGATAATAATATATTATTTAAGTAGTAGAAAAGGATAGAATACTCTAAATTTAAAGATGTGACATAATAGAAAAAAGGTTTAATACAATCGAGGTGAATAATATGATGAATTTTCTTCTAGCTTTGTATAGCAGTTTATTAATCAAAATCCTGCCATTATTAGTTGTATCGCTGTTACTTACATTCTTATTAGTTAAAGCTAAAATGCCAAAGTTTTTCTACCTTCTCATAGTTGTAGAAGTAATCGCAATATCTGTACTACACTATAGCACTGTTGTCACATCAATAAGCTTATATATGGAAGAGAGAGTCTGGATTATACTCTTTAATATGGCTATCCTTGTTGGTATATATTTAATGATTCCTATCCTTTCAATCATCCTCTATAGAGTATTAAGAAAAAAGAGTATAAGTGGACCCCATGTTAAGGACATTAATAAAAAAGCACTTAATTAGAAATAAAGATATCCTCTAGGTGTAATAACCAAGAGGATATTTTTACGTACTATGTTTTTAATGCACTTTTTCCAATTCACTACTTGTTTCAGATCTAGTTTGATATAATATCTTTGTTATCGTCCTCCTTGAAAGGGGGTGATACATTTTGTTTTTTGAGTTTATCATAACCGTCATGGCGGGTGTTCTCACATACTACATCTGCAAATGGTTAGACGAATTTTTTAAACGATAACTAGCCTAGTGTTAACCCACTCTAAAAGTTAGAAAAGGTAAGGATCCACCAATCCTTACCTTTTCGTTTGATGCATTTCGTTTTTTGAATTCAGTTGAAGTTTAACACTTAACCACTTCATAGTCAAGTCGTCGTAGCATAAAAACGATATAAGTCATAGTAGCATAAAAATGATATAAGTAATTATTTCACTTCATTTTCATATGCTTATAGTTTGATGTTCGACTTTTTCATAACCGTCATGGTGGGTGTTCTTACCTACTACATCTGCAAATGGTTAGACGAATTTTTCAAACGATAACTAGCCTAGTGCTAAACCACTCTAAAAGTTAGAAAAGATAATGATATGCCGATCCTTACCTTTTCGTTTGATGCATTTTGATTTCTGAATTCATTTGAAGTCTAACACTTAACCACTTCATAGTCAAGTCGTTACTGCATAGAAACCACAGGAGCAGTTTCCTTATTTCACTTCATATATACAATCTTATATTTGGTCTAAAAAAGGACTCGTGATGAGTCCTCTACATTAACAATCATACTGAGTGAATACGTCACTAACTGGTAAATCGTTTTCAATGTTTTCAATTGTATGTGCAAGTAATCCTGCAACAGATACAGAAACAAGTTTATCAAATTTCTTTTCTTGTGGAATTTCGATAGTGTTAGTAATAACAACTTCTTTTGCAGCACAAGTAGATAATCTTTCAATAGCAGGTCCAGAAAGTACACCATGAGTACATGCAATATATACATCCTTAGCACCTTTCTGTTTTAACATATCAACACCAGCTGTAATAGTACCAGCTGTATCAATCATATCGTCAATTAAGATACAGTTCTTACCTTCAACATTACCGATGATACCCATAACTTCAGCAACGTTTGGTTTAGGTCTTCTCTTATCGATGATAGCGATAGGGCAGTCAAATGCTTCAGACATCTTACGAGCTCTAGTAGCTCCTCCGTGGTCAGGAGATACAACACATAAATCCTGAACTTTCTTCTTACGGAAGTATTTGATTAATAGTGGTAAAGCCTGCATTTCATCAACTGGAATATCAAAGAATCCCTGGATCTGAGCTGCATGTAAGTCAACAGTTACAACACGGTTAACACCAGCTGTAGTTAATAAGTCTGCAACTAACTTAGAAGTGATTGGCTGTCTAGGTTTAGCTTTACGATCCTGTCTAGCATATCCGAAATATGGAATAACTGCAGTAATTTCACGAGCAGAAGCACGTTTTAAAGCATCAGTTAATACTAAGATTTCCATTAAGTTTTCAGTTACTGGATTAGAAGTAGACTGAACAATGAATACGTCCTTACCACGAACAGATTCACCGATTTCACATAAGATTTCACCATCTGCGAAGTGATGAACTTTGCAGTCTCCAACCTTAGTACCTAAAATGCTTGCGATATCCTGAGCTAATTTCTTGCTTGAAGATAAAGAAAATACTGTAATTTTGTTTTTCATATGTGTCCCCTTTTTTTATTTCTTGTTTCTTTCGTTATAAATCTTCATACGTTTTTCTTCTAAAACTTTTGCATAACCAGGCTTATTCACCTGTCTAGCACGTGCGATAGACATTGCACCATCTTCTACAGTTTCTGTTACAGTAGATCCAGCTGCAACAAATGCGCCTTCACCAACAGTCACTGGTGCAACTAAATTTGAATTACATCCAATAAATGCATTGTTTCCAATAACAGTCATTGACTTATTCTTACCGTCATAATTGCTTGTGATAGTACCACAACCAATATTAACGCCATCGCCTACTTTAGCATCACCGATATAAGTAAGATGAGCAGACTTGCTTCCCTTACCAAAATCAGCTTTCTTCATTTCCACAAAGTTACCAATGTGTACATTCTCTCTAATATGACAATTAGTTCTTAGTCTTGCATAAGGACCAATATCAGTACCACTTTCTACTACAGAATCACTTAATACTGAGAACTTAATTTCCACATTATCCTTAATATCTACATCTGTAAATTCACAATAAGGACCAATATGACAATGTGCACCTATAGTAGTATGACCCTTAATAATACATCCTGGTTCAATGATTGTATCCTTACCGATGACAACATCAGTACCAATATATGTATTATCAGTATCTACAATAGTTACACCATTTAATAACCAGTTCTTATTTACTCTCTTCTGAAGTAACTTAGTTGCTTCAGCAAGCTGAACACGGTCATTAATGCCACCTACTTCACTGAAATCCTGAATCTTATAGCCATCAACCTTCTTGCCTTCTTCATTCATGATTCCAATTAAATCTGTAATATAATACTCACCCTGAGCATTGTTGTTTGTTACTTTCTTTAAAGCTTCAAACATAGATTTGTTATCAAAACAATATTCACCTACGTTCATCTCAGTGATATCCATCTGAGATTCCTGTAAATCTTTGAATTCTACAATTCCAGTTACCTGTCCATCTTCCTTAATAATACGACCAAATGGAAGTGACAAGTCACAATCACAAGTCATTACAGTACCACTATTCTTACCATTCATATGATAATCAATAAGTCCCTGTAATGTTTCCGCAGTAATTAAAGGTGCATCTCCATTTAATACAAGAGTCATACCTTCTTTATCTCCTAGAACACTTTCTGCCATCATGACAGCATGTCCAGAGCCTTTCTGCTCTTCCTGTAAGACAGTAGTGACGTCGTTATCTAACAAAGCCTTGACCTGGTCAGCCCCATGTCCAACAACAACGACTGTTTCTGCGATATCTAACTTCTTTAATTCATCCACCACATGATTGATCATTGGTTTATATAAAACTTCATGAACAACCTTAGGTGCATCTGATTTCATACGAGTACCTTTACCCGCTGCTAAGACAACTGCATAAACTTTCATCGACATATCTCCTTTTTTTCCCCTACATTCTAGCAAAATTCAATTCAAAATAAAAGAGAAAAGGCGCAAGTTATCCCTTTTTCCTTTTCTCTGGATAGTAAATCTGTGTTTTTACTGCAAAACTATATTTCTTTTTAAAATATGGAAGCACTTTATCAATTAATTCAGGATCTTGAGTCATACCAAAAACAGATGAACCACTACCTGACATTAAAGCACCATCAAAACCAAAGTTCATCATATCATCCTTAATAGACTGGATATCCTGTACCATCTTAATAGAAGGCGCTTCTAAAGTATTACCTAAACAGTCTACAACACCCTGATAATCATTCTTTTCAATTGCATGTTTCATTAAATCAATATCTGGATGAACAGCTGTTTCTAAATCTAAATCATCAAAACATTTCTTTGTAGAAACACCCTTCTTAGGTTTTACAATCAATAAATGACAATTAAAACGTGAACGATCAATAAAGTGAAGGTTTTCACCAATACCACCTACAACCGCAATACGATTCCATACACAAAATGGAATATCCGCACCAATCTCTTTACCCATTTCGCACATATCCTGATAAGACATACGTAAATGGAATAAGCTGTTCATTGCACGGAAGATAGCTGCACCATCGGCACTTCCTCCACCCATTCCTGCTTGAGATGGAATATGCTTAAAACAGTGGATTCTTACACCACTTTGGATATCAAACTTCTTGATTAATGCATCTGCCACCTTATACATGATATTACGTTCATCAGTAGGTACACGGTATGTGTTTGTAGTAATTTCTATACCTTTTTCAATAGGATCAATAAGAATCAAATCATGAAGACCAATAGTGGCCATAATCATATTTAATTCATGATATCCATCTTCTCTTTCACTTACTACATCTAATGCTAGATTTATTTTCGCATAAGCACGAATCTTCATAGTGTATGACTCCTTTCTAGTATTCTTATATAGTCATCAATGTTTAATTCCTCAGCACGTTTATTGGCAGGAATACCACATGATTCTAATAATTCTTTTGTTTGATCATGATATAAAGACTTTAAGTTATTATAGAGTGTTTTTCTTTTTGCAGTATAACTTGCTTCAATCAGATCAATCAATTCCTGTGATATAACACGTTCTTTATGAATAGAAATAACAGCACTATCTACATGAGGTGCTGGCATGAATACATGTCTAGGCACATTCAATTCATATTGAACATCTCCTACATAATCAATCATCATTTTTAAAGGACTCTTTTCTTCAGAACAGAGTTTTAGTGCTACTTCCTTTTGTACCATTGCAACTAAACGATTAATAGGTGTAGAAGAAGATACAATCTTTGTGATGATTTTAGACGTAATATAATAAGGAAGATTTGTGACAACACAAATATCCTTATAGTCCTTTAGTTTATTACATGCTTCTTCTAAATCAGCTTTCATAAAGTCCTGGAAGATGATTTCTACATTATCATGTCCTTCCAAAGAAAATGATAATACTTCCTTTAAACGTTCATCTATTTCAAAGCACAATACTTTACCAGCTTTATTAGAGAGCTGTTCTGTAAGAGCGCCTATACCAGGTCCTATTTCAATAACTGCTGTCTCCTTATCCAGCGAAGCATGATCTGCGATACTTTGAATAATACCTGGATCTACTAAGAAGTTCTGTCCATATTTCTTAGAAGGCTTTAAGTTAAATGTATTTAATATAAATTCTGTATTTGATTTTTTTGCGATATTTTCCATATCATTTATTATATAGGATATGTAAAGAAAAGACCATTGAGTTCCCTGAAAAATTCTTCTATAATGGTCGAAAAGGTGATGTATATGGATAGAAAGACAAGAATAATGGAAATAATAAGTAATAGTGATAAACCTGTTTCAGCAAGTAGAATTGCGAAAGAATTAGGTGTTTCTAGACAGATCATTGTAGGAGATGTAGCCTTACTTAGAGCATCAGGAGAAGATATTACTGCAACACCTAGAGGATATATATTAGATACTAATAGGAGTAATCATTATACGATTGCAGTAAAGCATAAAAATGATCAATTAGAAGAAGAATTAAATACTATTGTAGATTTAGGTGGTAAGGTTGAAGATGTAATAGTAGAACATCCTCTTTATGGAGAAATCAAAGGAAATCTTCATATATATTCACGTTATGATGTATCTAAGTTCATGTCTGCAGTTAAAGATAATGATATTGCACCTCTTTCTCTATTAACAGATGGTGTTCACTTACATACAATTACAGTACCTGATGAAGAGACATTAGAACGTATTAAAGAAGCATTGGATAAAAAGCATATATTATTAAAATAAGGCTGTGGTGAACAGCCTTTTTATTATATCGTGAAGAAGTTTTTGATTTCATCTTTAAAGAAATAGATGACTAATAATGTATTTCCAATAAATGGTAAAACTAAATTAGAACAGAATATTGTAGGTAGTGAAGAAATACTAATAGGAATACTTCCTAGACAGAAACAAAGAGTGGTTTGATCAGAATAAAAAGCTGATGCAATGAATAATGCGACATAAATCACAAAACAGATAATGAACTTCTTCTCTTTAGAGCTAAGCATAAATAATTCCTCCGATTAATATGATTTTTTTTGAAAACGTTTCCACATACATATAATATCATGAATGTTGCTCTTTGTACATAGTATATCTATGTATTGCTAGTTTTAAAACACAAAGTATAATATAAGTATATGAATGTTGAGGATCGATTAATATGGCCAAAAAGAATCAATTTTTCAAACTGGATATGCTTCTTCTATGTATTATTGCGAAGCAGGATTGTTATGGGTATGAAATAACAAAACAAATTAAAACTTACTCTCATGAACTCATAGATATTAAAGAAGGCACTATGTATCCTATTCTCTATAAATTACAGGATGCGCACTATATTTCTAGTTATGAGAAGGTAATAGAACGCAAAATAAGAGTCTATTATCATATAGAAGAAGAGGGTAAAGAAAAGCTATTAGAAATGATTAATGAATTTAATCAAGCAGTGGATGGAATCCATAATGTGATTAAGGAATCTTTAGGAGAATCTTATGAATAATACAGAACAATATATTCACAATATTTGGACTATGATGCCCATGCATACAGATAAAGAGAAATTCTATCTCCTTGATTTAAAGAAACATTTAAAAGAATATGTGGATGATCATCCTGATTGTTCATATGAAGATATTGTAGAACATTTTGGTGAACCAAAGGATATAGTAGTTGAATATATCCAGAATAGTGATGAGAACTATTTGATTCAAAGAATGAGACTAAAAGAAGTGTTCCAGAAATTCATTGTTTTTCTTTGTATCCTTTGTACATTACTTGCAGTATGGTTTGGTCTTCTTTGGTATGATGTCTACAGAAGTTCAAAATATTCAGGTGTAGAAGAAATTGAATATACAGTAACAGATCAGTAAAAAAAGAGTCAGTAGACATATATCGTCTACTGACTCTTTAGTGCTTTAAGTACTTCTTCTTTTGTAATACCCATCATATTCAGTCTCTTAAATAATGCTTTCGCATTACCATAACCTAAATGAAAGGCATCATAGACCTGTAGTCTTCTCTTCTTATTGCCTAATACATCTAAATCAATAAATTCATCCCATGAAATAGATTCTTTCGCATCACTGAATGTGACTGCATTCTCTAATGCTTCAATAATTGCATCATGTCTTGCTTCCGCAATACCAAGTTTCTTCACACCCTTGGCATCTTTTTTTGCGACAAAGGCATGCTTCGCATTAGGAACAGCCTGAATGACTTTATTTCTAATCTGTGTACCAGGATAATCAGGATCTGTTAAGACAATGACACCACGTGTTTTTGCGGCTGTCTTAATGAGAGATAGAATATCTTCGTTAATTCCTGACCCAGATGTTTCAATTGTATCTACATCAAATAACTGTTTAAGTGTTGCGGTATCTGTTTTACCTTCTACTACAACAACTTCTTTAATCTTTCTCACAATAATCTCCTAACTCAGTAAGTCAATCATACGCTCTATTGTACGTTTGACATCTCTCTGATCATAATAATAATCGAAATCTTTCTCAACCATTACAGTGAGTATAAGGCAGCATGTATCATAATCAGCCTGTGAAAGGGTTATACCCTTCACAGGTTTCTTTTTATACTTGTAGTCGCCTAATTCTTGTAATACACGTCTATATATTACAGGGTTATCCTTACAGGCTAATTTCTTTAATACAGAAATCTTATTATAATTCAGTTTTGATCTTATAAAGCCTAGAATAGCCCTACCTCGCGAGGGCGGGGTGGAATGTCCATCTTCCATATCTTCCTCCACTATTTAGATGATTCCATGTTCTTAAATGCTGTTGATAACATTAATTTAATACGGTTAAGCTGGTTAGTTTCACTAGCTCCTGGATCGTAATCAATCGCAACAATGTTAGACTGTGGATATTTTCTTCTTAATGCCTTAATAACACCCTTACCTGTTACATGGTTAGGTAAGCAGGCAAATGGCTGCATACATACAATATTTGGTGCACCTTCATCAATGAGTTCAATCATTTCACCAGTTAAGAACCATCCTTCACCTGTCTGGTTACCAATAGAAACAACTTCACTTGCTTTCTTCGCAATTTGATCAATAGGATGTGGTGCATCAAAACGATTGGATGCTTCTAATGCCTTAATCATATCTTTTCTTAAGAAGTCTACGAATTTAATCGCTACATTACATAACTTAGCTGATTTCCAGCTTGCATCATAATGTTCATGTTCATACTGAGTATTGTAGAAACAATACTGGAAGAAGTCAATGAGATCTGGCATAACTGCTTCTGCTCCTTCTTCTTCAATAATCTTTACAATCTCATTATTGGCAGTAGGGTGGAATTTTACAAGAATTTCTCCTACAAGACCTACTCTAGGTTTCTTAATATCTAGAAGTGGTAATTCATCAAATTCCTTTACAATCTGATAAACGTTCTTCTTGAATTCCTTCATAGAACCATTTTCAACGTTATCTTTACACTTTTCTACCCATGATTCATATAATTCATTGGCTGAACCTTTTACCTTTTCATAAGGTCTTACACGATATAAGACTCTCATGAATAAGTCACCATACATAGCCCCAAGAATAACCTTCTTAGCCACCTTATAAGTGATCTTAAAGCCTGGGTTAGATTCTAATCCCTGTAAGTTTGCGGAAATAACAGGTACATAATCCATATGTGCATCCTTTAATGCTTTTCTAATAAACGCAATATAGTTTGTTGCACGGCATCCTCCACCTGTCTGTGAGATGATCAATGCCACCTTATGAGGATCATACTTACCTGAATTCAAGGCATTCATCATCTGACCTGTGACTAAGATACTTGGATAACATGCATCATTATTCACATACTTTAATCCCTGGTCTACAGCTTCTTTATCTACAGAAGGTAATACCACAAAGTTATAACCTTCTGAATTCATTGCAGTTTCTACAAACTGGAAATGAATAGGAGACATCTGAGGACATAAAATAGTCCATCTATCATCCTTCATTTCTTGTGTGAATGATACTTTTTCAGATTCATATTTATTTTCTAAGTGTACAGTATTGTCTTTCTTCTTTACTGTTGCTTTAAGTGATCTAATACGGATTCTGATTGGTCCTAAGTTAGAAGCTTCATCAATCTTAATAAGTGTATAGATCTTACCTCTTGCCTGTAATAATTCAGCTACCTGGTCACTTGTAACTGCATCTAATCCACATCCAAATGATGTTAACTGGATAAGTTCAAGATCTGGCTGAGTTGTTACGAATTCTGCAGCACGATAGAGTCTAGAATGATATGTCCACTGGTCTACCACACGTAAATCTAAGTTTTCCTTATTTAAATTACATACAGAATCTTCTGTTAATACACAGAATCCTTCACTTGTAATTAAGCTTGCAATACCATGGTTGATTTCTGGATCTACATGATAAGGACGTCCTGCAAGGACAATACCCTTCTTATGGTTTTTATGCATCCATTCCAATGCTTCCTGACCCTTTACTTCAATATCTTTTCTTGCACGTGCTAATTCCTGATAAGCCTTATCAATCGCATTATGCATTTCCTTATCTGAAATATCATATTCAGCTAAAGATTCCTTCATTACCTTAAATAATGTCTTAGGGTTATTTAAAGATAAGAATGGGTTCTTATATTTCACGTTGTGTTCTTCTAAGCTGTCCACATTGTTTCTAATAACTTCTGGATAAGAAGCAACAACTGGACAGTTATAGTTATTACCTGCATCTTCATATTCTTTTCTTTCATATGCTACTGATGGATAGAAGATAAAAGGAATACCTCTTTCAATTAGGTTTTCAATATGTCCATGAGAGATTTTAGCTGGATAACAGGCATTTTCTGATGGAATAGATTCAATACCCTTTTCATAAATCTTCTTAGATGATCTAGCTGATAAAACGACTCTAAAGCCTAACTGAGTAAAGAATGTATGCCAGAATGGATAGTTTTCATACATATTAAGTACTCTAGGAATACCCACTTCTCCTCTTCTTGCATCATCTTTAGAAAGTGACTTATAACCAAAGATACGACCATATTTATAATCATAGAGGTTAGGTAACTTCTTAGATGTCATTGGAAGGTTAGCCCCTCTTTCACATCTATTACCTGAAATATATTCTCTACCATCATTGAATGATGTAATAGTCAACATACAGTTGTTTGTACACTTACCACAGTTTCTAATCTTTGTATCATAAGTGAGTGCTTCTATTTCTTCTAATGAAAGAATAGTAGAAGGTTCATTGTCATCATTTTCAATCGCAATACGGGCCATACCATAAGCACCCATTAATCCTGCGATATCTGGTCTGACTACTTCAATACCTGTTTCTTTTTCAAATGCACGTAGTACTGCTTCATTATAGAAAGTACCACCCTGTACAACAACATGCTTACCAATATCTTCTTTACTTCTTAGTTTAATTACTTTATATAATGCATTCTTAATAACTGAATAAGATAAACCAGCACTGATATCTTCTACAGAAGCACCTTCTTTTTGTGCCTGTTTAACCTTTGAGTTCATGAATACTGTACATCTAGAACCTAAATCAATAGGGTGTTTAGACTTTAATGCAAGTTCTGCGAATTCTTCAATCTTATAACCTAATGATTTTGCGAATGTTTCTAAGAATGAACCACATCCTGCAGAACATGCTTCATTTAATGAAATGTTCTGAATGACATTATCTCTAATAGTAATAGCCTTCATATCCTGACCACCAATATCAAGAATAAAGTCTACATCTGGTTCATACGCTTTTGCAGCAGTATAGTGCGCAATTGTTTCTACCTCACCAATATCTACCTTTAAAGCCGCTTTAATAAGAGCTTCACCATAACCAGTGACACCTGCTTTCGCAATATAACATCCTTCTGGAAGCATCTGATAGATTTCTTTCATCAGACTCATGATCAACTGTAATGGATTACCTTCATTAGAACTATAGAAAGAATATAAGATAGCACCCTGATCATCAGTCATGATGATCTTAGATGTTGTAGAACCAACATCGATACCTAAGAATACTTTACCTTTATATTTCTTAAGTGTTCTTTTCTTAGTGATATGAGTAAAGTGTCTTTCTCTGAATTCTTTTAATTCTGCTTCATCATTAAATAATGGTTCTAAGACATTTGTAAGTTCTGTAGGGGAGTCTGAAAGACCTTCTAAGTCTTCAATAATCTTAGAGATGTTTAATGGGCTTTCTACCTTTTCTTTCGCATTTAGACATGCACCCATAGCAACAAATAGCTGTGAGTTCTGAGGGAAGATGATTTCATCTTCAGTTAATCCTAATGTTTCAATAAAACGTTCTCTTAACTGATCCATGAAATAAAGTGGACCACCTAAGAATGCAACATTACCTCTAATAGGCTTACCACAGGCAAGACCAGAAATAGTCTGATTGACAACTGCCTGGAAAATAGATACCGCAATATCTTCTTTAGATACACCTTCATTAATTAAAGGCTGAATATCTGTTTTCGCAAAGACACCACAACGTGATGCGATAGGATAGATTGTCTTATAGTTTTTCGCATATTCATTTAAGCCAGCTGCATCAGTCTTTAATAAAGTAGCCATCTGGTCAATAAATGCTCCAGTACCTCCTGCACAAGTACCATTCATACGCTGTTCAAGCTGTCCTTCAAAATAAGTGATCTTGGCATCTTCTCCACCAAGCTCTATAACAACATCAGTTTGTGGAATATATGTTTCTACTGTCTTTGTACATGCAATAACTTCCTGTATAAAAGAAATACCAAGCTTATCTGCAAGAGATAAACCTCCTGAACCAGTCATGACAGGATATAAATCAATATCACCCATCTGGTCCTTTACTTCAATTAATAACTCATAAATTGTTTTTCTAACGTCTGAGAAATGTCTTGTGTACTTAGAAAATAAGCATTTATCATTCTCATCTGTCAAATAGAGTTTTACAGTTGTAGATCCTACATCAATTCCTAAATAATACTTCATACTTCCACATCCTTTTCTCTTTTTTTGAGTATTATATCGAACCTATATTAAACGAATTTTAAGAAATAATCTAGTTTTTTGCATAATAAAATTACAAAATATAACGATAAATACACAAAATTTATCTATATGTAAGGCAAAATACAAAGTTTGTCTAAAGAAATAAAAAAGAGGATAGAAGGATGAAAATATCATCCTATCTCGCCCTCTTTTGTATGATTTACTATTCAATCATAGAAATAATTCACACTCTTTTTTGATTGAACAAACCTTTTTAATAGCATTTTCTATGACTGCCATTTTCTCTTGATCTAGACTTCTAGCATGATTTGGACAAACAGCTACACAACGCATACACGAAATACATTTATCCTTATCTGTCACTTGTGGATTATCTTTACTAATTGCTCCTGTAGGACATTTAATTGCGCATAAGCCACACTTTGTACATAAGGTATTTACTTGAGGAATCGTTCCTCCACCTACCTTCTTATAAGGTCTATGACCTGGAATATTCGGTTTAGTATTAATCTTATGAGATGCTTTTTCTAGAATCTGATCACCAAATTCTTCTAATTGATGACAATCATTCTCATCCGGTCTTCCTGTCGCAAATTGATGAAAAATAGAATGTTCAGCAATAGCAGCTATAGCCCCAATCACATCAAATCCACCCATACGTGCATAATCTTCCATTTGAACAAGTGTATCTTCATACGTTCTATTTCCATATACCGCAACAATGACACATTTACAGTTATGTGCATTGATTTTCGCAAGTCTATCTAATGCGACTTGTGGTGCTAGTCCTGCGTAAGTTGGCATGGCAATCACCGCAATATCATTTTCTGTCAATGATATATCTTGATAATTCTTATGTACAACTGAAAGGTCTATGTCTTCTACATAACCCCAATTCTTTGTGATTGATTTTGATACCTTTTCAGTTCCACCTGTTGGACTGAATATAATTCTATACTTATTCATCATATCCTCTAATCCTTTAATAATTTATCAAGCAACATTTCTCTATTATTAATAAACATCTCTGTTATTGCATAACTATCTGTCTCCTCATACTCACATAGATGTATACTTCCACAATCAAAACAATATATATCTGCATCTGGTATACCTAATAAAATAGGAGAATGAGTGACTATGAAAAACTGTGACCCAGCTTGTGCACATCTGTATATCAACATTAATAATGTGAGCTGTCTTTGTGGTGATAATGCAGCTTCTGGTTCATCGAAAAAGTATAAGCTATTGGGCTGTAAATGTTTTTGGGCTAATGCTAGAAAACTTTCTCCATGTGATCGTTCATGATATTTTTCAGATGGATGTTCTGCATCAGCATATTCTTCCTCCTGTGTTGCTACATTATAAAAGCTCTCAGCCCTAAGGAAATAGCCCCATCTTTCTTTTCGGTGACTTTTTTGAATTTTTATCGCATCACATAATTCTGAATGGTTATCATAGGTAGAAAAATCATAATTCTTTGTACCTCCTTCAGGGTTAAAGCCATGTGCTACAGCAAGCGCCTCTAGTAAAGTAGATTTACCACTGCCATTTTCACCTACAAAGAAAGTAATAGATTTATTGAATTTAAGCTTATCAATACCTCTAAATCCCTCTATCTTTTTTACATAGCTATCATCATCTACTTTGTCCCAGTCGAATACAACGCTTTTTATAAATTGATCATCCATATCATCACCTCAGCAAATTCAAATAAATTATACTACCCAACTGCTTCCTTAATTTCCCTTTCGTGATTTATCGCAAATTCACTTAGTTTGTAGGAACGGATTCTCTTATTGACTAATATTGGAATCACAAATCCATTCTTCACTAATACTGCCAATCTATTAATAACTGTCTTATTTGTGACTGATAATTGTTTACTCACTTCTATTGGTGTGAACTCAGCTCGATAACTCGAAATCAACAATACTAATAATTCTTTTTCTCTCTCTTTTAAGAAAGATAAACTTCCTGCAATATCTTCCTCTTCAGAAGATAATTGTAGATCACATACTTTTCTAGAATACAACTTTACCATTCGCAGAAAGTAATTAATCCAAATTTCAGGATGTGGTGGATTCTCTCTTCCAGAATAATACAATGCAGGTAACCCCATTTGAATAGAGTCATAATATTCATCTACATCATATGCAAAATACTCTTCTAGTGAACCAACCCCATTAAATCCATATCCATTTAAATCCATAATATATCCAGATAATAATCTTGCAGTTCTTCCATTACCATCCTCAAATGGATGAATAGTTACCAATTGATAATGTACAACTGCTGCAACAATCAATGGATGATCATCAGTACTATTGACATACTCTATCAATTCATCCAGTAATCCTGGAACATCACTATATTCTGGTGGAATATAATCTGGATTTCCTGTCTTAGAATCATATACCGCAAATAATACTCCTGGTGGCATAGGTCCTCTAAGTCCTATCTTTTCTTTTGGAGCACCTTTCTCAACTAACTTCTGAACATCTAAAATTAGTTTTTTAGATAACTTTTCTTTATTGTTCAACTTCTCTTCTAGATAATTCAATGCAAGAAAATAATTTCTTACTTCCTGTTCTGGCTTCAAATAATGTTTTCTTTCATCACTTTCAATGACTTCTTCCGCCTGTTTTTCAGACAAAGGATTTCCTTCAATCTTGTTTGAAGCATAAGAGCTTTTTCTTTGAATTTTTACGAAGTTTATTCAAAACGTTCTGTGATAATTCCACTAACGACATCTTATATCTGTTCAGCTCTATTTCTATAATTGAATTTAAAATATCATTAGTTATTGTCACCTTAATCATAAGAAAAGCCCTCCTTTTATATAATTATACCTAGAAAAAGTGCTTTTTCACTATTCTTTCACTATTTTTACACTATCTGTCTATTCATTATCAAAGTAACGACTAGACTTCTTATTTATTATTGTTTCTACATATTCAGCCACTTCTTCATCGTTCTAAAATTCACCTGAATATTTATCTTTCGTACAACTTGGTATAAGTATTACAGAAACAAGCACTAAGACAACTAATATACGTTTCATCATACCTGTATCTTCCATATACCTTTATTATAACAGCAGGATATGATGAAGTCGGTAAAATACAATTTTTATAAAATTTACATCAATCTAACGCCTTTCTATTTCTGTTACTCTATAATGAAAGGAATATAACGCTTATCGACTATCTAGACTTCAGTAAAAAAATGAAGACACAAATCATGAATATTTACTTCTCTTCCATGAAGATCTTGAAAATGCAGGTAAAAACATCTACAATCATCTATCAAATGCAGATTTGTTCATTAATGACTTTTTAGGTTATCCGCAAATGTATGTGGTCTACTCCTGCAACTGTCAAAACAACTGCTGCAAGTTTAAAGAAATTCTATCAGAGTATGACAGGAATCTTGTAAGTCATATAATAATCCACATTTCCCATTCTAAACACAAATCCCTAGAAACATAAGTTTCTAGGGATGTTTTTAATTATTCATCAAATAATGCATGACCGAGCCTTACCATTGTACTACCTTCTGCAACCGCAATAGGGAAGTCATGTGTCATACCCATTGATAGTTCAGTTAATTGATAGTTAGGATAAGATTCCTGCAGTTTAGTTAATAGGTCTTTAGTTGCTTTAAAGTATTGTCTTGTTTCTTCTACTTCAATATTAGGAGCCATCATCATTAATCCTCTAGGATTTAAATGAGGTTTATCTTTTAAGTAGTCCATCACTTCATTCATTTCTTCTTCATTAAAGCCATGTTTAGATTCTTCTTTCGCAATATTAACCTGTAATAAAATATCCATAACGAGATCATGTTTAGCTGCCTGTTTCTCTATTTCGTCAATTAATCTATAGTTTGCGACAGAATGAATCATCTGTACCTTATCAATAATATACTTTACTTTATTGGTTTGTAGTGTACCAATAAAATGCCATACACCTTTTCCATGGTAATCTTCATACTTCTTTAAGAAGTCCTGTACTTTATTTTCACCATAGATCATAACACCGCATTCTTCTAGCTTTTCTACTTCTTTTTCATCAATATATTTAGTTGCTGCAACAAGCTTCGCTGGTTTAACAGCTTCTAATAATCTTTTAGTTTCTGCTTCATTTACTCTCATCATTTATAACCACCTCGAAAATATTATAATTCATTTAAGGTAAAAGAAAAAGGCTGATTATCAGCCTGATTAAGGATTTGTGACAAAGAATAGCCCTGCTCATAAAGGAGTATGAATTCTTTTCTACAACAGTCAAATTGTTTAAAGAGACTTTCTTTTTCACGTTTATTTTCATATACCTTCCAATAGCCACAACATTGACACTTCTTATGATGTACAAACCCCCATACATCAGCAAGTGGATAACCCAAAAATAACCCTATTTCGTGTGGATATTGACTCATCTCAAGACGTTTCTCTAGATGAGATAGAATATCATGATCAGGATAATCATATTGTTTCAAAAAGGATTGAATGTCTTTGTTAGTCATTAAGTATTTGAGTGAGGAAGGCAAATATACATAGACTGTATATCTGCCACGAGTATAAAAGAGATTTATTCGTAATCCTTGAAGGTTAAGAATCTGATCATAATATTCTACAAGTTCATGAACATCTGAATATCTATTATCAAGATGAAACATACTACCTAACTTACGCTTAATCAAGGTAGGTGTGCAATGCGTAAGAAGAAGATGTTCAAATTGATGATATCCTAAGGTCATATTAAAGTAACTCTTTGATGGCTTCTACATCTTCATCAGTACCATCATTTTCTACTTTGTAAAGACATGGAACATGATAGTCTTCACTGATCTTATCACCAGCTAAACAATATGCTTCACCATATCCTGTATCACCAGATGCAATAACACCTTTAATAGATGGATTGTTTTCTAAGAAGTCTGATACTTCATAGGGAACATCTCCAAAGCCATCTGTATAAGTAAATAAGATATAATCTTCAGAAACCTTTTCTGTACCATCTTCAATATGTAATGCGTCTGTAATACCTAGTTTTCCAATTAATGCTTCTACATTTCCAGTTCTTGATGCATAGACTACTTTCATTGTTGGCCTCCTAGTTAGTTCTTACTAACTATCTATAGGTTAGCATATGCTAACTATATAATCAAGTGTTTTTATAAATTAAAAGACTGTTGAATATTCAACAGCCTCATATTTGTATCAACTAATATAGTATATCAATAATAGAAATAATAGTGATTGGTCTTTTCCCGTGTATTAATTCTTTTTCTTATGCAAAAGATACATAGTTATTACAACTATAGCACAGGCAGTGTATACGCTAAAGAGCCCATTATACAAGTCAAAATCCTGCCATGCATCAAATACATACATGAATATCTCTAAATTTATTAGAGTTAGTATATGACATCCATAAGTTATCAAAAAAAACAAAAATACTATCATTAATAATTTCTTTAATGTATTCATTCCATTATGTCCTCGCAATTCATCAGGATTTTCATTTGATTATTTATTAATTCTTTTTCTTATGCAGAAGATACATAGTTACTACAACTATAGAGCAGGCAGTGTATACAGCAAAGAGATTAAAATACAAGCTATAATCCTGCCATGCATTAAATACATACATAAATATCCATACATTTATTACGTTCAGTATAAAACACCCATAGGTTACTAAAAAGAATAAAAATATTATCTTTAACAATTTCTTCATTTTATTATCTCCTTATAATTCATTAAGATTATGAACAAGTCACAACACCGCCATGTTTTTCAGGATACCCTTTATGTCGAGATCTTTTTGTGAGTATTATTCCTGCAGAAGACATACCTCTAGATATACTAATTCCAAATCCAATTGGAACTATAGATGATTTATGACTATATAAGTAACGCACATTGAAATATTTTAATTTTCCACTTACTACTCCTGTTATAGAAAAAGATCCCTTATACAAACACGCATAGTATTGATCACCTTTTATTCTTAAAGGAAATGACCATCCATATGAACCAATAACATCTTGATCACCTTTATTAATTGCTGACTTCGTCCATGTTTTTACACTCGTTGGAGATTTAAATTCTTTATATTTTAATGAAGAAGTAACGGATGAAACTTCCTTAAAAATATGATTATTATCTGCTTCATATGCCATCGCAAAAGCATCATTTCCATAATCTTCAGGTGTCCCATTCCAGTTAAAGCTGACTGTTGCCTTTACAGTAGACAATCCAGTTTTTGAATTATAACTTAATGTATTTTTCTTAACACTGAACTTAATTTTTGAAGATGCTTTTACAGACATTTTCTCTGTTCCATCATAACTCTTTATCGCATCAATTTGAGAATTTGTATACTTATATCTTTTCAATTCCTCTCTTGATTTACCTTTTAATTCATAAACATGATTTTTAAAACGATCAATATCTTTTCCTGCTTTATTTAACTTCACTGCATTACTATGAGTTTCAGACAGCATGTATCTGGATTTAGTTATATTATATTCGTTTTTTAAAAGAAGATATTGATTAATAACTGTATCATTTGAAGCAGACACTTCAGTATGAGCTAACGATACTGCACAAGCAGCAACTAAAAAAGAAAGCACAATTAATTTTTTCATATCTTAACACTCCATTTTTTAGCATTAATGTAAACGCTTACCTCACTTAAATACTACCATGGTCCCTGTATCTTTGTCAACGGCTATATAGTTTTCCTATATATTGTTCAACAAATATATTCATGATACAATTTTCTATGGAGGTAGCCTTATGCCAAAAAAAAATAATAACTTTTTTAAACTAGAAATGCTATTTCTTAAGATTCTTTCAATAAGAGATTGTTATGGGTATGAGATCACTCATTCCATTAAAGAACTTACAAATGGTAAGATAGATATCAAAGAAGGAAGTATGTATCCTGTTCTTTATAAGTTTGAAGATCTAGGCTATATATCAAGTGAGAAAAAGCTTGTCGGAAAGAGAATGACAAGAATATATTATCATTTGGAGCCATCTGGAAAAGAGTACCTAGTTTTCCTATATATTGAATAAAAAAAATATATTCATGATACTATTTCTATGGAGGAAGAGCATGACTTACA
Organism: uncultured Catenibacterium sp.; assembly: GCA_900540685.1. Taxonomy (GTDB): domain Bacteria; phylum Bacillota_I; class Bacilli_A; order Erysipelotrichales; family Coprobacillaceae; genus Catenibacterium. Next base: position 21,910 of record UQGS01000019.1, read on the forward strand.
ATAAAAACGTTAAAAAGTACATTAAACAATGTAAGTATCTATTTGCTTCTTATGGTAAATCTGAAAAAGAATATATAAGAAAACTCATAGATAATATTGATGATGGTTCTCATGATATGACATATGATGAAGTCGTAGAAAGACTTGGTACACCCAAGGAAGTGATTATTAGTTACTATGAGCAAGAGGATATGGATCGTCTGATTGAAAAAGCGAAGGTAAGAAGATTATTAAAAAATTTCTTATCAGTTGCGCTTGTTGTACTATTAGTATTCTTATGCTATAAAGCATATATTTATCAAAAGACTTTTGAAGAAGTAAGAGATTCAAAAGATGGATATTTTGAAGAAACAATAGAAGTCAAAGAAGACTATGAAATCAAATGATCTCACAGTCTTCTTTTTACTTTGAAAGAAATGGGCATCACTTTTAGTGATGCCCACTTTGGTTATTATCTTTCTTCTATATATTTTCTTATATTAGACACGTTCACATATTTCGCATAACTCTTATCATTCGCAACGACAAGAGTAGGCGCCTGCATAACAGAGAATCTCTTTGTGAGGTCTACTTGTTCTTCTGCATCTATTAATTCATAGTCTACATGTTCATCTTCTAATATCTTCTTAATAATACGACAGTTAGGACATGTTTTCGTTGTGAATAAATAAAGCTTTTCATTCTGTATAACAGGTTTTACCTGTTCTTCTTTGATCTTCTTCATATGTCTGCCACTTAGTACTGAGTGACCCATATCATATGTTTTACGTTCCTTGAATTCCTGTGCTTTACCTTCATTCCAGTTCTTAACTGGTCTATAGTAACCTGTAATACGGCTCCATACTTCTGTTGGTTTACCACATACAGGACATACAGGCTGTTCTCCTACAAGATAGCCATGATCTTCACAAATAGAATAAGTAGGTGAAATAGTATAATAAGGAAGTTTATAGTTTTCCGCAATCTTTCTTACAAGTGTTGCAGCACCTTTCCAGTCTGGTAGTTTTTCACCTAAGAAGGCATGGAATACAGTCCCTGATGTATAGAGAGTTTGTAATTCATCCTGAATATCTAAGGCAGTAAATAAGTCATCTGTATAACCTACTGGTAAATGAGATGAGTTTGTATAGTAAGGTGTATTACCCTCTTTAGTGGCAGTAATGATATCTGGATATTTCTTCTTATCATGTTTCGCAAGACGATAAGATGTAGATTCTGCAGGTGTTGCTTCTAGGTTATATAAATCACCATATTCTTCCTGATAGATGACTAATCTTTCACGCATATGGTTTAATACATCCTTCGCAAATTCTTGTGCATCTGTATGTGTTAAGTCTTCTTTAAGCCAGTTCGCATTGAGTGTCGCTTCATTCATACCTACTAAGCCAATAGTAGAGAAATGATTCTTAAATGAGCCTAAATAACGTTTTGTATAAGGGTAAAGACCTTCATCTAATAACTTACTAATCACATCTCTTTTTACCTTTAATGATCTTGCCGCAAGATCCATTAAGTGATCTAATCTTTCATAGAATTCTTTTTCACTATGAGATAAATAAGCAATACGTGGAAGGTTAATAGTAACGACACCTACTGATCCTGTTGATTCACCTGAACCAAAGAATCCTCCACTCTTTCTTCTTAATTCTCTTAAGTCAAGTCTTAATCGACAGCACATAGATCTGACATCACTTGGTTCCATATCTGAATTAATATAATTAGAGAAATAGGGTGTACCAAACTTTGCAGTCATTTCAAATAATAGTTTATTATTTTCTGTTTCAGACCAATCAAAATCTTTTGTGATAGAGTAAGTAGGAATAGGGTACTGGAATCCACGGCCATTCGCATCACCTTCAATCATGACTTCAATAAATGCTTTATTGATCATGTCCATTTCTTTCTGACAATCCTTATAACGGAAGTCCATTTCTTTTCCACCGACTATCGCATTGAGTTCAGCTAAATCATTTGGTACTGTCCAGTCTAAAGTAATATTAGAGAAAGGCGCTTGTGTTCCCCAACGTGAAGGTGTATTGACACCATAAATAAATGACTCAATACATTTCTTGACTTGATCATAAGGAAGATTATCAACCTTCACAAATGGTGCTAAGTAAGTATCAAAAGAAGAGAATGCCTGCGCACCTGCCCATTCATTCTGCATAATACCTAAGAAGTTCACCATCTGATTACATAATGATGCAAGATGTTTAGCTGGTTTAGATGTAATCTTACCTGGAATACCTCCTAAACCTTCCTGAATTAATTGTTTTAAGGACCATCCTGCACAATATCCTGTCAACATACTTAAATCATGAATATGGAAATCACCATCTCTATGTGCATCCGCAATCTCCTGATCATATATTTCAGATAACCAATAATTTGCAGTAATCGCACCACTGTTACTTAGAATCAACCCACCAACAGAATAAGTGACAGTAGAATTCTCTTTCACTCTCCAGTCAGTCGCATTCACATAACTATTCACTAGATCCTTATAATCAAGAATCGTAGACTTCATATTTCTTACTTTCTCTCTCTGTTTACGATAAAGAATATAAGACTTCGCCACATCACTATAACCTGCCTGTGATAAGATATCCTCTACACTATCCTGGATATCTTCTACTGCAATCTTATGATCCTTGATCTTCTTTTCAAAATCACTTGTGACCTTTAATGCAAGCATATCAATCACACTTGGATGATATTCTTTCTTTAATGAAATAAATGCTTTTTCAATCGCACGGGTTATTTTCTTTAAATCAAATTCTGTAATCTTACCATCTCTTTTAATGACCTGGTACATATTATCATATCCTTTCTTCTATCCCTCTGATTTCACATTCATCAACATATTCTTCTAAAATCTTCTTATAACTCTGGAGTGTTTCTAATGAGCATGCATGTAAACCTTCTTGAATCACATTCTCATTATCTTCAAAGTTTTGAAGATAATAACGCTTAGCACCTTTGATCCATTCTCCAATTAGTCTCATATCATTTTCTGTATGAAATTCTTTAATAATTGTCGTTCTGAATTCATAATCTACATGATTTTCTAATAAATACTGGACTGTTGTTTTAATAGAATCAAGACGATAACCCTCTAAACCAATTGTCTTATTGTATTTCTTAGGCGCATTCTTGATATCTACTGCTACATAATCTACAAGACCTTCTTCTACCAATTCTTTTAACTTATTAGGAAAAGATCCATTTGTATCTAATTTAATAGAGTATCCCATATCCTTGATCACTCTTAAGAAATCCACAATACCAGCCTGTAATAAAGGTTCTCCACCTGTAATACATACACCCTCTAATATATTCTTTCTCTTTTCTAAGAATTCAAGGACATCCTCCTGTTCAATCTCCACCATATTTTCTGGTAAGAAAACTAAATCAGAATTATGACAGAAAGGACATTTAAAGTTACATCCTCCAGTAAATAGAGTACATGCCATCTTTCCTGGATAATCTAGAAGAGTGAGTTTTTGAAAACCAAAGATGCGAAAATGATTCTGATAAGCTGGTTCTTCTATTGCTTTCTTAACTAAAAGATGCATTGTCTTTTCTAATTGGTCTACTTCTTCTAAAGTCAGATCAGATGTTAAATGAGACCACCAGTCTTTTCTTGCAAGATACATCTCTGTAATCACATCTTTCGCTTTAGGTGTTGTTTTAAGCTTCTTAGAACGTTTATCTAGATTATTCTCTTCTATACGAATATATCCCGCATCATGTAACTTAGATACACTCTTTGTGATTGTACCTTTATCTACAGAACCACTAGAAGACAATTCCTTCATAGTAATACCAGGATGTTCATGAATCATCATTAGATTCACAACCTGTCCATAACCTATATCATATTTCTTTAATCTATTATCATAATACTTAATAGCTGCACGATATAGTAATGCATTATCACTCATGAAGTTCTCTTTCTTATCCATCTTTCTCACCTCTTTATCCATCTTTCTCACCTCTTTAGTTGACTATCCAACCATATTAAGTCTAGCACCAAAAGAGAGCGTATGCAATTGTTGTGAAGATGTTTGCACATTATCATCTTCTATACTTAGTATAAACCACTTAAACAAATGATGTATTAAAGTTGTATGCGATAAAACCTATATCAAGGAGTTAATAAAAAATATTTGATTATATCTTAGCTAAATAGTTCCATGATATAATTAATATCAAGGAGGACTATATTATGTCTCTATCAGAACTATTATCGTTTTATATTAATAAAAAGAAAACGAATATAACACAATTTGCACAATACTTAGAAATAGATCGTTCTACACTACATAAGATCATTAAAGGCCAAAGACCTGCGACAAGTGAAGCATTAGTCAATAACATGGCACAATATTTATGTTTAAGTCAGGAAGAAACAAAACAGCTATTAGAAGCCTATGAAATTGATACTACAGGTGCTTTTATATTCTATCGTCGTAAACATATCCAGGATTTCTTTAAGGAAGCAGATCATGTATTAGATCATCATTATCATATAACAGAAAAAGTACAGGATAATCAAGCACTTGTAGATGATGTTTATACAGGAAGAATTAATGTAGAACATATACTCTATACCTTATATACTTATGAATTAAGTGAAGAAAAACCTTATGTAAGAATCATGGAACAGCCTTATGAGATGTCTATTATATTTGATTCTTTTAATCATATTTCATCAGAGATGCCTATCACTCATTTATTCTATCTAGATAACTCACAAAAACAGACAAAGAATAATGAATTCTATAATTTAAAATGTTTAAATAATCTATTACCTGTCATCTTACGTAATAAGAATTATCATCCTTATTACTACTACAGTAATGTATCTATCATGAATGAACATGATGTATTCTATCCTAATGTAATGATTACAACACATTATGTATTTACTTATACAAATGATCATAGTCAGGGAATACTTTATAAACTGCCACAGATTGTGAATGCCTATAAAGAGAAGTTTGATGCTTATTTAAAAGAAGCAGAATGTTTTATGACACGTGATACATGGACAAACTATCTTACAGATACGCAGTCATTCTTTAATACTCATGTTATTACACAGGAAATCATGACAACACCATGTCCTACTTATGTATTTGAAGAGAGTGATTTATCTATTATGCGTAAAGCATTAAAAGACTTCTTTCCTAATAAAGAAGAATTTATTAAAGACATCCAGAACTTTGCGAATTATTGGAATCATGAATTCTATCCACAGCATTCTGATATATTCCATATCATCTATACATTACAGGGATTACGCTATACAGCAAAGACTGGTTATCTACATGATATTCCCCCAGAACTCTTTAACCCTCTTTCTTTAGAAGATAGACTCACATTACTTAGAAAGTGGAAAGAATTCTGCAAGAAGCATCCTTATGTCATGATGGCAGATATGCCTTATCTTTCTGAAACATCTACAACATACTTCCAGTTAACTAATCAATCATTCCATATAATTGCATCCGATTCAACTGGCACCCTCGCAAATATCTCTATTAAAGAAATCACCCTTGTAGAAGCATTTAAAGACTTTATTGACAATGTAGTGAAGAAGAACGCTTATAGTAAAGAAGATGAAATCAAACTGATTGATGAATGTATAAAAATGATTGAAATGGAGATGTAGTACTATGTATGTTTCTCAATTATTATCTGAATATATCAAGACTAAGAAAATCAATATCAAAAAGTGTGCAGAATACTTCCAGATAGACCGTTCTACTCTATATAAGATTATTAGAGGGGAACGTAAGATACCAAGTCGTGATTTTATCCAGCAGATCAGTCAATATCTCTATCTTACAAATGATGAAAAGAAAGAATTATTAAATGCCTATGAAATAGATAGAATAGGAGAGTTCCGTTACTATTGTCGTCAGCATGTGAGTTCTTTTCTGAAAGAAGCTACATTACTTGATAATCGTACTTTTGCGGTCAATGATGCATTAAACCCTATCTTAAAGACAGGACACTATACAAATAAATATGATATAGAACATCTTTTATATGAATTGTCTCTCTTAGAATGTAAAGAAAAAGACCCTCATATAAGGATCTTTGGTCAGCCTACTCATGCACTCTATTTATTAAGAATAGTCTCTTCTCATATACCTATTACGCATTTATTCTGTTTAAATAATACAAATGAACTTACTAAAGATAACCAATTCTATAACTTAACTGTTCTTACAAATATCATGCCTTTGATTTTTAATAATGATCACTATAGTCCGTACTATTACTATAATGAAATCAATGCGATTAATAACCATCTTTGTTTCTTTCCTAATATGATTCTTACTCATAAGTATCTTCTTATTTATACTACTGATCATTCAAGTGGTATTCTTTACGAAAGAGGGGATACCTATGATGCATATGAAGAACTATTTAATCAATATTTAAAGGAAACAAAATGTTTAATCAGTAATAAAGATCATAGAAGTGATATGATAGAAGATTTTAATTATATCCTCTATGCACCTTCTATTGGTGCTCTTTATCAAGAAGATGATCCATTTCCTGTTTCTTTAATAGATAATGAGTTCATTGATTCCTTTAAAAAACATTCAATACATTTAAAACAGTATCTAAAAAGTAATACTGATCATCTATCTGGACTCTATACTTTACAAGGATTACGACATTTTGTGGATACAGGCTATACAACTGATTCCCCACAACAATTCTATCACCCACTAACAATTGATAATAGAATCAAGATCTTACGTAGACTCAAGAACTTCATGAATAGCTGTTCTATACAGCTTGTAGATGTTCCTGAATATGATACTATGTCATTCTTGGTTATAGTCATGAATATGAATACACTCTATTTCCAGATTGTATCAGCGAGTGGAACCATCAAAACAATACAGCTACATGAAGCTAGTCTTGTGATGGCTTTTAATGACTATTACCAATATATAGTAGAAGAAAGATGTTTAAGTAAAGAAGACGCATTTAAAATCATTGATTCTTATATTACACAGCTAGAGAATCTAAAAGAGTGAACATTTGAAGTTCACTCTTTTTCATGTTAGCTGATTTTTGTACCTGCTGGTAAATCTGTTTCTAATACTTTAATAGATTTCTTAGTTCCACCTGCAAGAATCATACCTTGAGATTCTACACCTCTTAATTTAGCTGGTTTTAAGTTCTTTACGACAATAACCTTCTTACCAGGCATGTCTTCTGGTGAATAGCTATCTGCGATACCTGAAACAATCTGTCTTACTTCTCCACCAATATCAATCTGTGATACAAGTAGACGGTCTGCTTTAGGATGCTTTTCACATTTCTTTACTTCACCAACAACTAATTCTACCTTAGCGAAATCATCAATAGTGATTTCAGGTGTTTCATCCTTCTTTTCTGGAACAACTGGCTTAGCAGGAGTTAACTTTTCTACCTGTTTAGCTACTTCTTTAGGATCTAATCTCGCAAATAATACTTCTGGATGATCAGTCACTTTAGTACCTGATTTATATGAACCGAAAGTATCTAGCTTCATCATATCTCTTTCATCTGTGTTGATCATATCTAGAATCTTCTTAGATGTACCAGGAATAAATGGTTCTAATGCGACAGCTGAGAATCTGATTGCTTCTACTAAGTTATAAAGTACTGTAGCAAGACGATCTTTCTTAGTTTCATCCTTCGCAAGAGCCCAAGGCATAGTATCATCAATATACTTATTAGTACGTCTTAATAATACATAGATTTCATCCAATGCCTTAGCAAGCTTGAATTCATTTTCTAACTTAATAGTCTTTCCTGGCATTGCGAGTGCGATTGATTTTAATTCATCATCTACTGGTTCACATACATTTGTATTTGTGACAACACCATCAAAGTATTTATTACACATAGCGATTGTTCTGTTTACTAAGTTACCTAAGATATTAGCTAGATCACTATTAATACGTTCTACTAATAAGTCCCAAGTAATTGAACCATCGTTATCATATGGGATTTCATGTAATAAGTAGTATCTTACAGCATCTACACCAAATAGGTCTACTAAGTCATCTGCATAAATAACGTTACCTAAATGTTTAGACATCTTAGAATCACCCATTAATAACCAAGGATGACCAAATACCTGCTTTGGTAAAGGTAAATCTAATGCCATTAAGATAATTGGCCAATAAATAGTATGGAATCTTACGATATCCTTACCAATTACATGTACATCTGCAGGCCAGTATCTATCAAATAATGGATCACTATGACCATCTAAGTCATAACCTAAACCAGTAATATAGTTAACTAATGCATCAATCCATACATATACAACATGCTTAGGATCAAAGTCTACAGGGATTGACCAAGTAAATGATGTTCTTGATACACATAAATCCTGTAAACCTGGTTTTAAGAAGTTATTGACCATTTCATTCTTTCTTGATTCAGGCTGAATGAATTCTGGATGATCATTGTAATACTGCATTAAACGATCCTGATATTTAGATAATTTAAAGAAGTATGCTTCTTCTTTTGCATCATGAACTTCTCCACCACAGTCAGGACATTTTCCATCTACTAACTGAGATTCTGTAAAGAATGATTCACATGCAGTACAGTATTTACCTTCATAATGACCTAGATAGATATCACCTTTGTCATAAAGTTTCTTGAAGATCTTCTGTACCTGTTTTTCATGATATTCATCAGTTGTACGAATGAACTTATCATAAGTAACATCCATCATATCCCAGATACGTTTTACTTCTGCAGCAACTTTATCTACATATTCCTTTGGTTCAATTCCAGCTTCTTTAGCCTTTAATTCAATTTTCTGTCCGTGTTCATCTGTACCTGTCTGAAAACGTACATTATAGCCCTGCTGTCTCTTAGCACGGCAGATTGCATCACTTAATACAATTTCATAAGTATTACCAATATGAGGTTTACCTGAAGTATAAGTAATTGCGGTTGTTAAATAGAAATCTTTTGGATCTTTCATATTTCTCCTCCTGAAAATAAAAAAACGTCCTTAATAAAGGACGAAATTATCGCGGTACCACCTTTTTTACACTTACGTGTCACTCAATCTCTTAACGCGAGTTACGGTTATCCCTATTAGAGATAACAGCTCCCAGACCATCTTTCTAAAGCTTCACACTTATTTACACCAGCCATAAGTTCTCTATGCATTTCACTTTAGTCTCTTCTGTTCATTGCTTTTACTTTAAAACTTTAACAAATTTCTACAACCTTGTCAATGATAGGGTTGAAAGTCCTCACATTATAGGGTTGAAAGTCCTCACATTATAAGAGGTAGGAGTGAATATTTCATTGAGAGGTTCACTTTCAAAAGTTGAATATTTTTAAAGTATTGAAAGTGAACAATGCCAGAAACAAGCACTTTTTAGTTACTGTCAAGTATTTTTGTTTTCTACTTGACATATTATATGTATGATCTACAATGACATTGTGGAGGTGTCATATGAATAGTTACGCAAATTATATAGAGACAATAATTGAACATGAACCTGAGAATAAACTTTTAGAAGCAAGTGCTTTATATAGCCAATCATTTAGTACGATTCCTGAAATGACTTATTATAAAACCTTAGAAAGAATGTGCAAGAAAGGTATACTTGTACATCTTACAAAAGGTTTATATTATAGACCAAAAAATACACGTTTTGGCACAGTTCCAATTAGTGAAAAAGATATTGTCGATCATTATATACAAGATGATCAAGGAATTGTAATTGGATATAGACTTTTTAATCAAAAAGGTTTAACTACACAAATCAGTAAACGTGTTGAAGTTCTTTCATCTGCTGTACCAGGTAAAAAGAAAAATATTCATAATGTATATGTGATGAATATTAGTATTTCTCTAACACCTGAAACAATTCCTATTATTGAAACTTTAGAAATTCTTCAAAATTATAAGTCTATTGAAGATATCAATGACACTGCACTAGCTGCATATATGAAAGACTTCGCAATAGAATATTCTGACGAAGCTACAGTATATGTTCTTAAAAATAGAAAGTATAAGAAGTCGACCATCGCCTTTTTGGAAAGTTTTCTAAACTACTTTAAGGTTGAAAATACTTTAAATCAGTTCTTGTCATCGCTCTCATCATATGCTATTCCGGATATGGAGGAATTCTATGAATCTACACAAACATAAGCAAGAATTTGAAGATTTGATTACTATCGTTGCCAATTATATAGGAATTCCTGTTGATGCAGTTCGAAGAGATTACTATATTGTTCTAATAATGCAAAATCTACAAAATAGCGAATATGCTGAAAAATGTGTATTTAAAGGTGGAACATCCCTTAGCAAATGTTATCCTGGATCTATAAATCGATTCTCAGAAGATATAGATTTAACATTCATGCCTGCTGAAGATATGAATAATAAAAAATATAGTAAAGCCTTAAAACAGATTGAAAATACAATTACAACTGGTTTTTTCATAGAGAAAATAGGAGCTGAACGTAATGATAGAAATAAGAGTGCATATGTCTGGCCTGAAAATGAAAAGAAAGAAATCTGTCAAATTAAATTAGAAATTGGCTCTAGCGTTAGACCAGATCCCTTTTCAAAGAAAAGTATGAAAACTTATATTCAAGAATATCTCGAAGAAAAAGGCATGCAAGATATTATAGTGGAATTTAATTTAGAAGAAGTTAAGGTAAATACTCTTGATATTACACGAACTTTTCTTGATAAAGTAATGTCTGTAAAAAGACATGCAATCTGCGGAACTTTACCTAGAAAAGTGCGTCATATATATGATGTTACAATGCTTTTTAAACGTGATGATATTCAAGATTTCCTGAAAGACACTGAAAAATTAAAATATCTTCTAAAACTCACAAAAGAAACAGATAGTTATTATTTACAAAAGCGTAATATTTCTCAAGAGTATGATCCATTGGGTGCGTATGCATTCGGAACATGGAAGCATTATTTTAATGATGAAATTCGTCGCCGATATGAGACACTTCATGAAGACCTGCTCTATACTCATGATTGTCAGAATTTCGATAATGCTATTAAAGTATTTGAATTAATCAACTAGCTATTTAGTTCAATAGGAGAGTAAAAAAACCAAATTTTTCCAACAAGAAGCTACTAATCGGCTTCTTTTTTAATCCAGATAACACTAACATCAAAAGCAACTTTTCTTTCAATCATCTTACAATAATAAAGTTAATAAAAAACTCTTTTCCACATAAATTTCTTATCTTATTCACATTGAATTCATGTATTATATCTAGTATGTTTTTTGAATTATGTGAATTATATTCGTCTGTTGTATTAGAATGTGAAAGGTACTAGAATACTAAAGAAGGAAGTGATAGATATGGATTTAGAAAAAGTATTTAATGATCAGAAAACGTATTATGACACATTAATGACTAGAGATGTAAGTTTAAGAATAGATGCAATTAAACGTGTTAAGTTATGGATTAAAGACCATATGGACTTAATAGAAGATGCTTTAGAGAAAGATTTAGGTAAATCTAGAGGGGAATCCTATATGACAGAAATAGGACTCACTCTTGAAGCCTGTACATATACATTAAAGAATATTAAGAAATGGGTAAAGAAAGAAAAGGTAAAGACACCAATTCATCAGTTCTTTTCTCGTTCTTATACGATTTATGAACCTTATGGTGTAACACTTATTATTTCTCCTTGGAACTATCCATTCCTACTTGCGATAGAACCACTTATCGGTACTATTGCAGCAGGGAACTGCGCAATTGTGAAACCAAGTGAACAGACACCACATACTTCCGCGATTGTAGCGCAGCTCATTAATACATGTTTTGATAAAGGACATGCCTATTGTGCTGAGGGTGGTTTAGAGGTTTCTAAGGAACTTGTAGATTTACCATTTGATTATATTTTCTTTACTGGTGGTAAGAAAGCAGGAAGAGAAATCTATATGAAGGCAGCAGAAACATTAACACCTGTGACATTAGAACTAGGTGGTAAGTCTCCTGTTATTTTAACTGATATGATTCCTATGGAGATTGCTGCGAAACGTATTATATTTGGTAAGTTCTTGAATGCTGGTCAGACTTGTATTGCGCCTGATTATATATTAATCAAAGATAGTATGAAAGCGGCCTTTATTGATTATGCCGCAGAATATATTAAGCAATTCTTTGGTGAACATCCATTAGAAAGCGAAAACTTATGTAAGATCATCAATAAAGACCAGTTTGATCGTTTAAAGAAGCTCTTAGAGAATCAGGATATTCTTATTGGTGGAGAAGTAGATGAAGAACACTTAAAGATTGCACCTACTATTGTAGATGGTGTGACATATGATAATCCTTTAATGGAAGAAGAAATCTTTGGACCTATTCTTCCACTTGTAGAATACAATAGAATAGAAGAAGCGATTCAATATATTAATAGTCATGATAAGCCTCTTGCCCTCTATTTATTCTCTAATGACTCATATCATGCCAATAAGATTTTAGATTTATGTAGCTTTGGTGATGCATGTATTAATGATACAGTGAGTCATTTTGCGACTAATACACTCCCATTTGGTGGTGTAGGTGCAAGTGGTATTGGTTATTATCATGGTAAGTTTACTTTTGAGACATTCTCTCATCGTCGTTCTGTATTACATAAGAGTACACGTATTGATTTACCATTTAGATATTATCCACTTACTGATGATAAAATGAAGTGGATCAAACGTTTCTTAAAGTAATACTTACGAACACTTAATGTGAGTGTGATTTCTTCTTAACCCTTTCTTTACTATACTGAGTGTAGTAAAAGAAAGGGTGATGGATATGAAGTACAATTTATATTGGTTAGGTTCAAAATTAGTTGCTGTTATGATTATGGGCACTATACTTCTATCTGCCACTCATTGATTGTAAGCTAGAGATTCATTTCTCTAGTTTTTTTACTTAATATTCATTTATTCTTCTCCTTGTGATGATATTTGTATATCTCTTCTTATTCTATACTAAATGCATAAAGGAGAGAGGAACAATGAGATACGAAATTGCTTGGGCAGTATCTAAGATTATCTGTGTGTTAATCTTATTTGCCATCACCATGTATGCTGGTTATTCAGTTCGTTAATCAGCATTTTTTACTTAATTTCATGTATAATAATACATGAGGTGAATAAAATGGGTGAATATGATAAGTATTTTAATAAGGATCTTCATAAAGATTTAAATAAGAATTCCCATATTAAACATGTTATTGCAGTAACGAGTGGTAAGGGTGGTGTAGGTAAGAGCTTAATGACATCATTACTTGCAGTTATGATGAACCGTATTGGTTATAATGTAGGTATTCTAGATGCGGATATTACAGGACCTTCTATTCCTCAGGCTTTTGGTTTGACTGAAAAGCTTTATGGATGTGATAAAGGTATCATTCCTGCCAAAACACGTACAAGTATTAAGATTGTTTCTTTAAACTTAATGCTGGATAATCCTACTGATCCTGTTGTATGGAGAGGAAGCTTAATATCTAATACAGTCACTCAGTTCTGGACTGATGTCTACTGGGGTGAGTTAGATTATTTATTTGTAGATATGCCTCCAGGAACTGGAGATGTTCCTCTAACAGTCTTCCAATCTCTTCCTGTAGATGGTATTATAACGGTGTCTTCACCACAGGAACTGGTCAGCATGGTTGTAGAAAAATCAGTGAATATGGCACAGATGATGAATATTCCTATTCTAGGTCTTGTTGAGAATATGAGTTACTATATCTGTCCTGATTGTGGACATAAACATTATTTATTTGGTGAAAGTCATATAGATGAGATTGCGAAGAAGTTTAATATTTCTACTGTATGTCGTTTACCAATGGATCCTGCGATTACTAAAGTAGTAGATGCAGGTCTTATTGAAACAATTACACAGATGGAACTTATGCCTATAGTGAATGAATTAATAAAGGAGGAGTAAGAAATGATTCAGCACGTTGTTGTATGGAAATTTAAAGAAGGTACAGAAGATCTACAGAATCAGTTTGTAGAAGGATTAAAAGGACTTGTAGGACAGATTGATGTCATCCGTTCTTTACATGTAGGTAGAAATGAAAATCCTAATGAAACATTTGATGTTTCATTAGTTATGGAATTTGATAATATGGAAGATTTATCAAGCTATGCGAATGATCCTAGACATTTAGCTGTTGCGAAAATTGCGAAGGAAAATGCGGAAGTAAGAGCTTGTGTAGACTTCACTATCTAGTATGACTCAGGAATTATCCTGAGTTTTTTTATTTACATATCTATTACACAATTTTCGTTATATAATATAATTATCATGTTTGACGGAGGATTATATTATGAATACAGCTTTAGTAATTATGGCTGCTGGTATTGGTTCACGTTTTGGCGGTGGAATCAAGCAGCTAGAACCTGTAGGCCCTAATGGTGAAATTATTATGGATTATTCTATCCATGATGCAATCGCCGCAGGTTTCAACAAAATTATCTTTATTATCCGTAAGGATATTGAAGAAGACTTCAGAGAAGTTATTGGGAATCGTATTGAAGAAGTCGCTAAGAAGTATGATGTAGAAATTGCTTATGCATTTCAGGATTTAAAGGCATTACCAAAAGGAATTGAATGTCCTGAAGGACGTACTAAGCCTTGGGGTACTGGACAGGCAGTTCTTG
>UQGS01000020.1 GCA_900540685.1 uncultured Catenibacterium sp.
ATTTGCATCATCTAAAGCTGCAATAAGTAATACCTTCAACATATTGAATCCCCCTAAGTTTTCTTAATAAACTTAATATGACACTTTGGACAGCTGATTTCAATCTTTCCGCGTCCTTTTGGTACACGGACAACCTGTTTACATGTTGGACATTTATAATATTTATGTGTTTTATCTTTTCTTTTTCTCTTAACGAAATCTACCTTTTTTGTAATAGGTGCGATAAGCTGTACATATTTCTGATTTTCCTGATAACGTTTATAGATATTCCTAGAAAATATTCTGAAATAAATATAAATCATCAAAAATAAGCTTAAGATCATTAATGGTTTTGAACCAGTAAATAACTCTATAACAACTAAAATAAACAATAAATACATGAGATGACTGTTGAGCTTATCTGCCCCACCATATCTTCCCTGCATGAATCTGATAATTTTTTCTTTCATAAAATACCTCCATGTCATTAATATAGTATTCAATTATAAACTCCATATTAACAAAAAAGGACAGAAACTGTCCTTTTTGTCCATTATCTACTTTTGTTGATGAGTTCTTTCGCAATCTTTAATGCAGTATTTGAAGGAATCGCAAATCCTAGACCTTCACTGTTTGTATCGGATGATTTTGCATTCACAATACCAATGAGATCACCATTTCCATTAAATAATCCTCCACCAGAGTTCCCTGGGGAAACGGCTGCATCTGTCTGAATAACAGAAATAGAGATAGTCTTAGAAGAGCTATAAAGCTGACCAAAACGACCATAATCATTCGATGAAGACGAGTCATCATTGTCTAGCTGTACTGTAATCTTACGATTTAAGGCTGATACGATACCTGAAGTAATAGAATCACTGAATGTACCTTCTGGGTTACCTACTGCATATGTAGATTGACCTTGTACTAATTTATCACTATTCGCAAATGTTGCTGGTTTTAAATTAGTCGCATTAATCTTAAGTACCGCGATATCATTATCACTATAGCTTCCTACTAATGTTGCATCATATGTTTTATTATCACTTGTAGTGACCTTAATTGTACTTGCACCAGAAACGACATGAGCACAGGTAATAATATAACCATCGCTGCTCATAATGACTCCTGAACCAGCACCACTTGATACCTGTGAACCATACCAGAAGTTATCTCTTGAAATATTTTCAGTAGTAATGGCGACTACACTTTGTGTCATCTTAGAAGAGATGCTTGATGCATCTTTTGATGTACCTGTTGCTTTAGTTGTTGTAGTCTGAGTGACAACTGTAGTTCCCTGGTTACCCATGAAATAAGAACCCGCAGCACCGCCACCAAAACCTAATGCGACAACTATAAATGCTTTACCTATATTCTTGCTTAAACGACTGACTTTCTTTTTATTCTGCTTTTCATAAATGTCTTTTAAATTTTCGTTGTTCATAATACCACTCTCACTTTCTGTTTCTAGTATATATCTTAAACTTAATACCTAAATGTGGTTTTTGTGGGAAAATATGTTATTACATATCTATTCCAGCATATTTCAAGAATTTCTTTTCATTGAGGATCCCTTGAGTTAAAAATTCTCCATCCTTGAATAAAGCATAAGTAGAAACTGGTGAAGGAAGGTTCTGTGCCTGCTCACGCGTTGTGATATGTATCGTTTTTAAGGGGATGTTGTATTCTTTTGCCACTTCTTCTATACGTGGAACCCAATAATCAGTAAAAGGACATTGATCTGTATAATATAAGACAAATCCCTGTTCATTGATATGGGGATGTTTGGCACATTCTTTAAACTGTGGTGGAACACCCACAGATAGAGGAAGATACATGAGTATAATTCCATTGTCTGATTCATCTGCTATTTGAAATCCTTTATGAGTGAGATACTTATAATCAGAAAGGAATTCTTTCTTTCGTCCTTTAGATGATAAGATACATACACCCTTATAGCCTTTTTGACGTACATCTTCAATGCAATAATTTAATAACTCACTTGAATAACCATGACCTTTCATACAACCAGATACCCACAAACAATTGATATACATATAATCAGCGCTTGTAATAGGTATCCAGGCATATTCGTCTGGGATATATTCAATGAAGCATTTCCCTCTTTCTTCACTTCTGTAGAATACTAAACCTTCATCAAATCTTTCTTTTAACCATTCTTTCTTTATAAGACTTTTCTTATTAGACATCGCACAACAAATATGTTCCTTGTCGATGTTGTCTTTATTGATAATAATATAGTTCATATGTTCTCCTAGTAAAAAAGCCATGTGAATGGCTTTTTAAATAATTGGTGTATTCATAAATGTTTTATAGATTGGAATTTCATCTTCCTTAGATGAACCATAGAGGATGTCTCCTTCTTTCTGGTTATTCAAGCAGTCACATTCCTTTAAGCAATTATATAAATGTTTACTTGTTCCATAGGCTCCATCAAACATTGGAATATCACCTAATACTTGTGCTATTTGATTTTTAACAAATGGATAATGTGTACAGCCTAGTACAACACTATCTACTTTACCTTTATAAGGCCCTATTAAATCTGTCAATAATTCAATCAAATCAGGTTGATCTAGGTTTCCCTGTTCAATACGTTTAGCAAGTCCATAACATGGAACTGGAATAATAGTCGCTGATTTATCATATCTTTCAGCTAACTGATGGAACTTATCTAGACGTAATGTATTGGCTGTTGCCATTACTAGTATACAGCTATTCTTTTTAGAAAGTGCTGCTGGTTTTAACGCAGGTTCTATACCAATGACAGGAATATCTGTATATTTTTCTCTTAATAGTGTCACAGCAGCACTTGTAGCTGTATTGCAGGCAATCACGATAGCCTTTAAATGCTTCTTCTTATTCATATTCTCTATCGCATTCAAAGTCAGCTGCTGAACATCTTCTAATGATCTTTCCCCATAAGGTGCATTAAGTGAATCCCCAAAGAAATAAAGATTTTCTCCTGGCATCATTTCATGAATGGCTTGTAAAACACTCACGCCTCCAACACCTGAATCAAATACACCTATATATTCTTCTTTCTTCATACTGATAACTCCCTTTCGTTTTTTCATTATAGCACAATTCTGAATTCAAGGTCTATATTACTTAACCACTGGTTTTAGTTGTGATAAAATAGTATTTGAAAGGAGGTATGTCATATGGCTATGAGTGAATTGTTGAAAAAGACAGTACTTGTAGGTATTGGTGCAGTTGCTGAGGTCGCTGATCGTTCTAAAGACTTAACCGATAGTCTTGCGAAAAAAGGTCAGGATACTATCAATAAAGGACGTGCGATGAATGAAGAATTAAAAAGAAAAGCACGTGAAGATTTGTTAGAACATGTAGAAAACATGACTGAAGAAGAACGTAATGCTTTGCGCCAGAAGCTTGATGCATTAGATCATGAAGAAAATCAGTAATATTAAACGTATGAGAGAAATACTCTCTATCATCAAGAAACATGATATTAAAAATGGTCTGACTCCTATTAAGGCAAGAGAAATGATTGAAGAGCTTGGTCCTACTTATGTCAAATTAGGACAGATCATGTCAATGCGTAGTGATCTAATACCTCTAGAATACTGTAAAGAGTTTGAAAAACTAAGAGCGTCTATTGCGCCTCTTAGTTTTTCTACTATTCGTAGTATTATTGAAGAAGAACTAGGACAACCAATAGAGAATGTATTTAAAGATATAGAAGAAAAGCCTATTGGATGTGCGTCTATTGCCCAGGTTCATTTAGGACATTTATTAGATGGTGAAACAGTTGTATTAAAGGTTCAAAGACCTCATATTCATGAAATAATGGAAGCTGATGTACGTATTATGCATAAGTTTCCACGTTTATTGAAAATGGTAACTGGTACAGGTGATCTTATTGATTATCGTTCTATTATTGATGAATTATGGCGTACTAGCCAGACAGAGATGAACTTCCTTAATGAAGCGAATAATATGAATGTCTTTGCGAATAATCAAAAGGATATACGTTATATTAAAGCACCTCATGTGTATAATGAATATACAACCAATCATTTACTTGTTTATTCTTATATTGATGGTATTCCTATTGATGCTACAAAGAGATTAAAGTATGAAGGATATGATCTAGATGAGATTGCCTTAAAGATGGCAGATAACTGTTGTAAACAGATATTAGATGATGGATTCTTTCATGCTGATCCTCATCCTGGTAATATCTTAATAGATGAAGGAAAGATTGCCTGGATAGATTTTGGGATGATGGGTACTGTATCATCCTTTACTCAGCATATCTTATCACTGGCTTTACAGGCTTTAATTGAAGATGATATATATGATCTAGAAGAGGCATTCTTAATGCTTGTTACACCAGATCATGAAATAGATGAAACACAGTTACTACATCAATTAAATGAGATAGTGAGTGAATATAAAGCAAAGAGCTTATCTGATTATAACTTCTCTGATTTGATCCAGAAGTGTTTTGATATTGTGACAAGTAATGATATTGCGATACCGACAGAACTGACTCTATTATGTCGATGTTTAGTGACACTAGAAGGTACCTTAGAGAAGATCAGTCCTTCTTCTAATCTCATAGAGATATTAATCAATCATAAGCGTAATACAGTACTAAAAGATCTGGATTATAAGGATCAAGGATTAAAAATAGGTCATGATCTTTACAAGACATTAAAGAAAAGCTATGCATTACCTCAGATCATCTATGATCTCATCAAGATGAGTAAGAATGGACAGTTACATGTCAATGTGACTGAGAGTGATGATTATACAAGACAGACTTATAAGAAAACAGAATTATCCATCATTATTAAGACAGTATTTAGCTGTATGTGTATGTTATGTGGTGTATTAACTGATTCTTATTATATGTCTATTGTATTATTTACTATTTCAATGTTGCTTGGTATAGATGTATTCTTTCACTTATGGAAGCTAAAAAGATGATTCCGTTTTGGAATCATCTTTTATTATTTGTTAGGATCAATCATTGTTAATTGTACTTTATGTCTTTGTTCATCGATTGTATCTACCCATGTAGTAATGATATCTCCTACAGAGACAACATCACTTGGGTGTTTAATACGATTCTTACTCATTTTAGAGATATGAACAAGTCCATCTTCATGTAATCCAATATCTACAAAGGCCCCAAAGTCTACTACATTACGTACTGTACCTTCTAGTTTATCATGAACATGTAGATCTTCTAGTGTCAAAATATCCTGTCTGAGGATTGGTCCATCATAATCATCACGATAGTCTCTTAAAGGTCTCATAATAGAGTCTAGGATATCTTTAAGTGTATAGTCATCTAGACCTGTAAGTTCTTTAAGTGACGTAATATTAGCTTGTGATACAGCCTTCTTACATGCATCTGTTCCTAGGTCATTAGTCGTTAAGTTTAATGCCTTTAAGATAGCTTTAGTGGCATCATAAGATTCTGGATGGATATTTGTACGGTCTAAAGGTTCACTACCTTCTTCGATTCTTAAGAAACCAGCTGCCTGTTGATAAGCTTTAGGTCCAATCTTAGGAATCTTCTTCATCTCTTTACGGCTCATGATTTTACCATTTTCTTCACGATAAGAAACAATACTATTAGCTGTTGCCTGAGTTAAACCAGAGACATTCTTTAATAGTGTAGGACTGGCTGTATTGATATTCACACCGACTAAGTTAACGGCTTTTTCTACAACGAAGTTAAGTCTTTCTTTTAATTGTGTCGTAGGTAAATCATGCTGATACTGCCCTACTCCAATAGATTGAGGATCAATCTTAATAAGTTCTGATAAAGGATCAAGTAGTCTTCTCGCAATAGAAATCGCACTTCTTTGTTCAACATGGAGATCTGGGAATTCTTCTATCGCAAGCTTAGAAGCACTATAAACACTTGCTCCTGCTTCACTGACGATAGTATAGCTTACTGGTAAATGATATTTCTTAATAGTGCTTGCAACAAAAGCTTCACTTTCACGACTTGCTGTACCATTACCTATCGCAATAAGGTTTACATCATATTTTGTACAGAGGTCAACTAATTTCTTTTCTGATTCCTTCACTTTCGCAACAGGAGGATGTGGGTAAATGACATCAACTGTCAACTTCTTACCTGATTCGTCAATGACTGCAAGTTTACATCCTGTACGGAAAGCCGGGTCAAAGCCTAAGATTCTCTTATTTTTCATAGGTGCCTGTAAAAGTAATTTACCCAAATTATCAGAGAAGACATCAATACTTGCTTCTTGTGCTTTTTCAGTCAAAGTGTTTCTAACTAATCTTTCTAGTGATGGATAAGCGAGACGCTTTAATCCATCATCAATGGCTTCATCTACATATTTGGCTGTTGGACTCTTAGGGAACTTAATATAACGTCTTGAGACAAATGTCTTAATATAATCTTCATTGATGCTGATAGAAACTGAAAGGATCTTTTCTTTTTCTCCTCTATCGATTGCCATAATACGATGTGTCGCAATACGTGAGACATTTTCAGAATAATCATAGTACATCTTATAGGTCATCTTTTCGTCTTCCGCATTCTTCTTTTTAGAAGTGACAAGTCTACCATAGTTCATCATAGAATCGACAATCTTATTACGTACTGTCATATCATTAGAAATCTTTTCCGCAATGATATCCTTAGCACCCTGCAATGCCTCTTCTCTAGAAGTTATTGTATCATTGAGATAAGCATCTATGTCTTTCTCGTTAAAAGTACGCGGTAAAGAAAGAAGTGTCTTAGCTAAAGGTTCTAGACCTGCTGCAATAGCCACACTGGCTCTTGTTTTCTTTTTCTGTTTATAAGGACGATAGATATCTTCTACCTGTGATAAACGTGTACATGCATTGACCATCTTCACGATATCATCATTTAAGTGTCCTAATGTTTCTATTCTTGTAAGGACTTCTTCTTTTCTCTTTTTAAGGTTTACTTGATAGTCATATTGTTCCTGGATGACACGGATCTGTTCTTCATCTAAGCCATGTGTTAATTCTTTACGATAACGGGCAATAAAAGGAACAGTACAGCCATCTTCTAATAGTTTTAATGTATTTTGTATCTGTTCTGTTTTGATATTCAGTTGTTCTGAGAGTTTAAGTATAATATCTTCCTGCATTGTTTACTCCTTTAAAAAAGGCTGTGTGAGCAGCCTTATGCGTGTTTATATAAGTATGTGATTGAGAGTGGTGGTAATTCTAATTCTCCATTATAATCCACCATTTCTCCACTCATCAGATTCTGATAAGAACCATGTTCAATAGGTGGATAGATTTTATATGGTGCATCATCAATATTAAGTGCAACCACAATCTTTTCTCCTTCATAGTTTCTTTCTAATACATATTGCTTATTAGTCAAAATGAGATCCTTATAGTCTCCTAATGTGAGTGCTTTATGTCCTCTACGTAAGTGAATATATTTAGATACTAAGTCAGATAAATCATTTGGTGCAGGTGCATCAAGTTCTGGACGAAGTGGTGCATCAGTGATACCCTGGATCTTTTCTCCTTTAATACCCCATTCTGAACCATAATAAATACATGGAATACCTGGCACTGCCATAAGTAAACCAAATACTAATGGAAGTTTTCTTTCATCTGTGAGTGTACTAGATATTCTATTCACATCATGGTTATCCACAAATGTGAGTAAGTCTCTTCCTCTATACATATCCATCGCATTTCTCTTTAGTGTATGCGCATATTCAAACATATTCAAAGAGTTGAATGAAGACCAGAATGCTTTATATGATGGATAATCAGTGATTGCATCTAATTTCGCTTCTGTATACATATAACCTGCATTATCACCTAAGACTTCTCCTAACATAAAGAAATCCTGTTTTATACTCTTACAATGATCACTCAACATCGCCATAAACCATCTTGGTAATGAATAAGCGACATCTAATCTTAAACCATCAATATCAAAACACTTGATCCAGTAATCAACTGCATCTAGAAGATAATGCTGAACATCTGGGTTATCTAGATTGAGTTTTACAAGTTCATAGTGACCTTCCCATCCTTCATACCAGAATCCATCACCATAGCTAGAATCTCCATCAAAGTTAATATGGAACCAGTTAGCATATGGGCTTGCAGGTCCTTTCTCCTGGACATCTCTAAACGCAAAAAAGCCTCTACCAACATGGTTGAATACTCCATCTAATACAACCTTGATACCATGATTGTGGAGTGTTTTACATACATCTTCAAAATCTTCGTTTGTACCTAAACGCGTATCGATGAGATTATAGTCACGCGTATCATAGCCATGTGAATCACTATTGAATACAGGATTAAAGTACACAGCACCTATTCCTAATTCTTCTAGATAAGGGACAAACTCCTTAATTTTTAAAATACGATGAGCCTGAACATCATCATTTACTTCAGGCGCACCACAAAGTCCTAGTGGGCAAATCTGATAAAATACTGTTTCTTGATACCACACAATTAACACTTCCTTTCTGTTTACTATTATACTTCATTTTTATGTGTTATCCAATTCATTTATATTATTAGTAACTTACATTTATGTATTTACTATATATTTATAGATTTACTAAATATATCATTGTATATATCGATTATGTTCAGGATCATAGTCATTCAATAGTAGTTCTATCTTGTCTTGGTCATAGTCAAGATAGACATACAGAACATATATAAGTAAGTCTTTAAGCTGTTCATGGATGTCTGTACCAAAGTATAAACGTAATATCTTCTCACAGCTTAACGCAAAACCAAGCAAGTCATCTGTATCCTTATAATCTTCATAGATATGATCAATCATCCACCCCATTTCTTCGCTTAGTGAGTCTTTTAGCAAGTTGTAGAATTGTTCCATATTAGTGCCTCTTGAAATAGTTTTGTATATCTTCTGCAGGAATAATAGTAATCATGTCTTCTTTATAGTTATTCTTCCATGGTCCTGTTTTAGTGAGTGTGACAAGTGTCTTTAAAGGGTAACGTGAGAATGTATTGAGAATCTCATCTATGTATTCCTTCTTGTCTTCATCTAGATCCAAATAAGCGTCTTCGATGATCTTATATCTTACATCATCCTGTACTCTAAATGGGAATGTAGAAAACAAGTGATAGACATCAGGATAGATGACACCCTGCTTCCATGCTTCACAATGTTCATGAAAGAGTGGTTCAGGGTAGGAATAAGCCTGTATGAAATATAGATAGGATTCTAGCTGCATGGGTGTGAGTTCTTCGAGTGTATAAAAGAGATAAGAGATGACCTGTAAGATCTCTTTTGAACAGGAAAATTGTGATTTAAGGGTGAGACATTGATTGATAGCCTTTTTAAAGGCAGGTCCCATCTTCTCATGGTTCTTATTCACTAAGTTCATCATATAGTCTATATCACATAGTGCATTGTGGATTACTTGTGCATAGCCAGGATGAGGTGTACTTCCCTGTAAATATCTTGTAATTGTGACTTCTCCAAAGCCTAAAGCATAAGATAATGGTGCTTTACCGAGATGATAGAGAGACATAAGGGCTTCTATTTCTTCTTGTAGTCTTGTTTTACACATCTTATTCACCTTCTTCACACTTATTATACCATATGATAGACTTTTTAGAAATATCTATCATGTGCATTAAAAGAACGAAAAAAGTGCATATCATTGTGAATATGCACTTTCCTGTGTGAAGATGTTTTCTATCTCCACCAACATTTTCCCAAATTCATTGAGCTTTGTATAAAGCTCATCATCGTCAATATTCATGACGATTTCATTTTGTCTGATCAATGCATCATGCATATAACATATTGCAGAGATCTTTTCCTTCTTATCAGCGTCTAGCTGATATGTATCAGTCAGATTTGTGATTGTAGAGGCCTGATCTGAGAGCTTATAAGACCTGTTATGCACAAAGGCATAGACAATCATATGTTCGCCCTTGAAATTCTTATAGGGCATCAACAGCTTTTGATAATTCAGCATGCGCTTCACTTCCCCTCTTGTTCTCTATTATATCTTAGTTACTATTTATAAATAGAGTGTGGCAAGAAATTGGACGAAGAAAAATCACATATTATAGCTCGAGTGAATAGATATTCTTGAGCTGTATTTTATGGTGATTGATATATATGTAGTGATCATTGAGATTCACTGTTTGTACTATTCCTCTTATTTGAGAATAAGAAGACCCTGTATAATAGACGACTCCTATCGTGTCTCCTTCCTGGATCTGATGTATCTTCCAGTCAAGTTCATAATATTGGTCTTCACATAGTTCTTTTCTAGGTATTGTAGTGTCTTCTTGAAGTAATTCTTTAAATCCTTTTAAGGCATCATAACTTAAAAATAAACGTGCACGATCAACCTTCTTACGCATTATGACCTCCTATTAATGTATTTCTTTTTTCTGTTGTAGCTTTTTCCTGTTTATTCATCAGCTTTAATATTGCATTCTTCCCATACTTATGACGTATAGAGACAATTGCTCTTTGCAGCTTCTTTTCTTCTTCTAATGCCTCTATATCACTAAATAAGTCATAGGATTCATAGGCTTCATCTAAGACATCTCCAAAGGATATAGAAATCTGTCTGATCAGTCTTCCCTTTTCTACTTTTAGATGATAAAGAGAGATAAAGCTATCCATAAGAATACTCAATGAATTCGTACGAACAGTGAGCTTCCTAGAGCCTCCTGCCCATCCTCCTCCATCTGTACGTGAATAACCAATATATAAGCTTATATGATTTGTGACTAAATGTGATTCGACAAGTCTTAAGACATTCAGTTCTACCATTTCCTTTACAACTAGTAAGGCATCCTCATAGTTATAATCAGAAAAGAGCACCTGTGAGTTATTCACTGATTCATTCTTAGGACGATACTTCTTAATAGAAGCAATTGTAGCAGGTTCTCTGCCCCAGGCATGATCTATGATATATTCCGCATTAATGCCAAACTCTTTATAAAGAATCTCTTCAGGAATCTGGGTAATTCCATGCATATCCACAACACCTAATTTTAATAAATGATTGGCCGTTCCACTTCCCATATGCCAGAAATCAGTGATAGGTAAATGATGCCATAAGTATTTCTGGTATCTTTCTTCATCCAGTATTCCAATATTCTCTTTTGTATGCTTAGAGATGATATCAAGGGCAATTTTCGCAAGATAGAGATTGGTTCCTATGCCACATGTGGCAGTAATATGTGTATCTTCAAATACAGCCTGCATCAACATCTTTGCAAACTCCTTCGCACTCTTATGATAAAGATGCATATAGGACGTAATATCAATAAAACATTCATCAATAGAATAAACATGAATATCATCAGGTGAGACATAACGACAATAAATACGATAAATACGGGCTGAATACTCCATATATAGATGCATGCGGGGTATCGCGGTGATGTACTCTACACCCTTAGGTATTTCAAATATACGACAGCGATTATGGATTCCCATGCTTTTCATTCGAGGTGTAATCGCAAGACATAATGCCCCATTACCTCTTGTAGGATCTGCCACTACAAGATTAGTTTTAAAGGGATCAAGATTTCTTTCACTGCATTCGCAAGACGCAAAGAAGGTTTTTAAATCTATACATAAATATACCTTATTCATTATCCTTCCTCCTTCCTGTTAGTCTTATTATAGTAATGTATGGTGCATATTTCAATTAGTTTTGCACCATATTAATTGTGTACGTACAATGAATGACGCATTTGTTTGCACCAAAATGCATTATGTTGTATAATGCCTAAAAAGAGGTGGAGAACATGAATTTTAAAGAATATCTAAAGATGTATAAAGAAAAGATGGGTGTGTCTAATGAGTATATTGCGAGTCAATTAGGCGTGAACCGTTCTACTGTAACAAGATGGTTAAAAGGTGATACAAAGGTGACGAATCCTGAAGTGATTGAGAAATTATCTTTTATACTAGGTGTAGATGTAGAATCAGTGATCAATAGTGAAGAGCGTTATGAAAAGCCCGTACTAGGTGAAGTCAAAGCCGGGTATGATTTACTCATTGATGAAAATTTTGAAGGATATGAACAGGTGACTCAGGATGATTATTATCGTGGGGATTTCTTTTTACGTGTAGTAGGAGATTCTATGTCAGGAGCTCATATCCATGATGGGGATCTATTATATGTCAAGAAATGTAATGATGTACCAAGTGGTACGATTGCGGTTGTATTAATTAATCGTAGTGAAGTAACAGTTAAAAAGGTCATAAAAAAAGAAGGATTACTGATTCTAGAACCAGCGAACCCTTCCGTAGATGTACGTTATTATTCTCAGGAAGAGGTAGAAAGTCTTCCTGTAGAAATTATTGGAAAAGCATTATATAGTCGTTCTGATTTAGTATAAGAATTCTTCAATCATTAAAGTACTCATACGCTTCTTAAGATCATCTAGCTTTACATCATCTCCTAGACAAAAAGAAATATGTTTATATTCTTCAAAGAGTGTTTTTCTACAAGTGATTTCTCTTTGTCCGATTGTAGTCTGATAAAGGTGATCATGTGTTGTAATATTCATATGATGTTGTAATTCTTTTAAAGCAGCCTGACCATTGAGTTTCATACGATGATTCTTTTCTTCTTGATCATCGTTACTTTGTGCATCAAACATATAAGCACAAATACTATAGTTCTTATGATGACATTCCTTGAATATATCATGAATCATATAAGTGAAGTCTACAAATATTCCTCCACCTGTACCCCCTACTATACCAGAGGCAATAAGGACATTAATATGATCTTCCCCAGCAATAGAAATCATCTTCTCAATAAGAGTCTTGAATTCATGTCTCATACCTTCATAGACCTTTTCATCTCTAAAGATCTTCTGACCGAGTGTTCTATCACAATCTGTTCCACGAGGATCTAGAATGATGATTTCATCATCTGCCATATGTATATTCTTGATATGAGATGTCATATCTACGATTCTCATTTCTACTCTATCTATATCATCATAATCATGTTTTATTTTACCTTTTAAGGAATCAATGACACCGCCACCAAGTCCTCCTAATCCAACAATAATAATAGGATCTGCTTGATTCATGTTTCTACTTAGTTGTAGCCCCATAAAGTTATCCTCCATTTCATACCACAAATAATTTAGCCTTTCCTATTCTAACATATTTTAAACACATTACAATAAAAATCAAAGGAAGCTGTAAAGCCCGGCTAGGACCTTACAGCTTCCCTTTTTTCATATAATGAGATGCTTTGATTATAAGAACACGATTCGTATAAGTATAACCATTTCTTACTATATGTGCATTGGAGAAATTCTTTTGGCAATTTTCACGCTGGCAAGCTTCCCCTTCTATACCAGCATTTTTCTTTTTCTCTTGAGTCATCAAATCTGCTTCCCCTCTTTCAATGCCAATTATTATTATACTGCAACGATTATATATTACAATACATTTTCATAACATATTCACATAATACTAACATAATATGAAAAAGAATAGGCTATTTGCCTATTCTTCTACAAAATTGAATTTGTCTTTGTTTCTTTCTTTGAATATTTCAAAGAGGATATTTGTCTTGTCAGGTGTCACACCGAGTAACCCATCTATGCCCTCTTCTTTAGTGGGTACAACTTCATAGATAGAAACCTGTGTTGTTGATTCACTATGGGGCATGAGGACGACATATGTACGTTCTTCATGAGTGAATTGATCCAACATCTTGAATGTGACATCAGTACCTGATGCATCTTTTAATGTAATAATGTTTTTCATCGTGTTTACCTCGCGTATTCATTATGCCATAAGTATGTGTCTTACGACAATCATTTTTAGCTGATCTGCCACTTCACATGAGACCCATGATCATCCTTGGATACGACTAATTGGTCTTCTATTTCCTGTTTTAATTCTGATACATGGGAGATAATACCAATCAGTTTAGTGCCTTCTGACATTTCCATAAGTACTTTAACGGCTTCATCTCTTGAATGATCATCTAAAGAACCAAAACCTTCATCAATAAACATAATATCTAGATCAATACCTGATGCACTTTCTTTAATCTCATCTGCCATACCAAGGGCTAAAGAGAGTGCAGCCATGAATGATTCTCCGCCAGATAATGTATTGATTTCTCTTTCTGAGTCAGTCACAAAGGAATAAACCATCAAGTCCAAGCCTTTATTCTTACCTTCTCCTGCCTGTTCAATGTTCTTGAGATGGAGTTCATACTGACCGGCAGACATATCATAGAAACGATTATTGGCTTCTATTAAGATACGTTCTAGGTATGTTCTTTGAACATATGTTTCTAAGTCCATTCTAGAACCTGATACATTACCAGATAACTGATTATATAAAGTAGTCAACTGATGATTCTTATGAATCATTTCTTTTGCGTGAGAGACGATAGTATCTAAGTTCTTTAATGAATCACGGTTGTTTAAATAAATACGTTCTAATGATTGTACCTGAGTTAATTGGTTTGTATATGTATCATCCGCTTCTTTATATTCAGCTTGTAAGAGATCAAGTTGTGGAAGAGACTGCCCTTTGATTCGTTTTTCTATTGTCTCTACTTTAGAAGAGACACTTGCGTAATTCTTAGAGTAATTCATATAAGCTTGATTGAAACGCTGTATATCTTCTTTTTGATACTTAGAAGTAAGCTCCTGCCAAGAATCACATTCATATTCTTCTACTAAGCTTGTATAAAACTTATAAGACTCATCCTTGCTTCTTTCTAGTTGAGGAAGAGAAGATTTGAATGTAGTAATGAGTGTTGCACATTGATCATAGACTTCTTTAGTTGTCTTAACCTTCTGTTTAAAAGTCTTATAAGTTTGATCTTCTTCCTGTTTTTTCTTATTAAGTACAGATAATGCGTTTTGTGCATCTTCTAGTGATGAATAGATTAACTGATTCTTTAATTCCTGGATTATAGAATCAAGAGATGCACGTTTAACTTCATACTCATGAATCGTATTGGTCAATGTCTGCACCTTTTCTTCAAATGTATTGAGCTGTGTTTCAATTGTTTCTAGTTCTTGAGTCAGAAACTCAAAGCGACTCTTCTTCTCCTTTAATTCTTCCGCCTGTTGAGATAATAACTGCTTCTCATTTAAAAGCGTATCCTTTAAAGACTGTAGTGTATCGTCACAAGCTAATAAAGTACTCAGTTTAGTGAGATCATCCTTATATTTCTCTTTTAATTCATTTAAAGAAGTCTGAAGAGAGGATGCTTTGGCACTTTCTGTTTCTACTAATACAAATGCCTGATCCTTTTCTTTTCTCATATCTTCTAATTGTTCTTTAGTAGGAATAACACCTTCCTGTAAAGAGGCAAGACGTGGATGATGGATAGACCCACATACAGGACAAGGAATCCCTTCTTCAAGAGTTCTTGCAAGTAATCCTGCCTGAGCATCTAGGAAGAGCTGATTGGCTTCTTCATAGAGATGATTCTTTTCGTTATAGGAAGCACTTAAGCTTGTGTATTTATTTTGAGTAGATGTGAGTTCTTTTTCTTTTTTAGATATAGTATTGTAGTCCTTTACTAGCTGGTTATAGGAATCAAGTTTTGTCTTGAATTCCTTATGTTTAGATTCAAGAATTACCTGTTCTTTTTCTACATCTTTAAGTGTTTCTAGTTCTTTTTGACTTTTCTCTTGTCTCAATCTTAAAGATTCTTTGTTTTCATTGAGTAAATTAAGCTGTTTTGTGGAATTTTCTATATTTTTATTAATATTAGAAATATCTTTTTCTTTAATACTTAATTGTTTTCTATATTCTAAATCTTTTTTCGCTTTATCATATTCTTGTGTATATTGGCTAACGAACTCTTCGTGTTTTACATCTGCACTACATTCTTCGTCTTTAAGTGATTCATACTGAATGCGTAGTTCTGGCTCTCTTTTTAACTCATTATCTAACTTATTTTGAGTTTCTGTATACTGTTTTTGATCTTTTGTATAAGAAGTATATGCCTGCAAGATATTATAAGCATGTTCAATTTTCAAAGAAAGCTGATAGTTGTTTTCTACCTCTTCTTTTTGGTTATTTAGCTCAGCTAGACTCTTCTTCGCTTCTGCTAAATCTGTATAATCCTTAATCAATTCTCTTGCCTTTTCTAAACTTGTCTTCTTCTCTTCCTTGAATTTCTCTACATTCTTTAAAGATACTTTTTCTTTATCAAGAGCTTCTTGTTCACTTATACAATAGTCTTTAAGTTTTTCTACAAGTTCATCTAAGTAAGAGATTTCTCCTCTTTGAATGGCTTCTATAAGAAAAGTCAGATCTTCATCCTCTACATGAATATGCCCTACTTCACTCATACATCTTGTTTTGATATCACTAATACTCTTTTCTGTTTCTTTTCTTCTGTTGTTGAGTTCTTCTACAATATCATTATAGATTTCTGTATGGAAAAGCTTTCTAAAAATTTCTTTCTTCTCATTAGATGTCTTACGTAATACATCCATGAACTCACCTTGCGCAATCATTGCGACCTGCATGAACTGTTCTTTAGTCAGTTGAATGATATCTATAATCTTCTTATTGGCTTCTTTTTGAGGATACTCAGATCCATCTGGCATCATTAATGCGATACTGCCTGATTCTGCTTTCTCTTTTCTTAATCCTTTTTTAGCCCCTGCTTTATAGTATGTATAATGCTGGGGAATACGATGAATGGTATAAATCTTTTCATCATCACCATAGCCTTGTGAGAAAGTCAACTCTACATAAGGTTTGATATCAAGTGAAGCAAATTGACTCTGTAAGAGTATTCCTGTTTTCTTATTTAGAGTAGAACTGCTTTCACCATATAATGCGAATACAATGGCATCAAATATAGTGGTTTTACCTGCACCTGTATCTCCAGTAATTAAGAATAGGTTCTGGTTTGGTTCATTAAAATCAATGACTGTTTTATAGGCGTAGGAACCAAAGGCTTCCATTACGAGTTTAATAGGTTTCATGCTATACTCCTTTCACATGGTTGATGATATCCTGTAATAAATCCTTTTCTTCTTCATCAACACCATTTAAGAAATCAGTACATAAAGAGAATGGATCCATCTTAACATCCTTCTTTACAACTGCCTGATAGTTATTCTTTCTTATGTTTTCTCTTCTTATTTCTAGTAATCTAGGAAACGCATTTTTTAGTTTTTCCTGCATTTCAAAGATATTGAGATCCTGTTTATCAGTGAGTACAACTCTCACAAAATCATCACATGATTGATTTAGTACATCCTTAAGTTCTCCTTCTATGATTCTTAAATCATGAAGTGGTTTTAAAGGAAGTACCTGTGTTTCTACAACACCCTTTTCTTTCATTTCTATTTCTATAATTCCTTTATCCTGTCCTGCTTCACTCATAGAATAAGGTAAAGGTGTTCCACAATAACGATAGACATCACTTCCTACCTTCATAGGCTTATGGATATGTCCTAATGCAGCATAGTCAAATGGAAGTAATACTTCTCCACTTACTTCATCTATGTTACCAGCAGTACGTATTTCAGAGTCAGTTCGTTCTATGTCTTCTGCTTTCTTATTAACTGGTAGATAGAACTGGTGAGAAATAAATACGTTTCTATCCTTTGTATTCATTTCTTCTCTTTCTATAAGTTTTCTAAGTGTATCACTATAAGAGTAGTTTCTTCCATCGTTAGTACCAATGATGTTTTTAACCATGGAAGGTTTCACAAAAGGAAGAAGGTAGAAATGAACAGGTCCATAGTTGTCATTGAGTGTAACTTGTTCAATGAAGTCTTCTTCTTTTTCAGGAGGGTTACCTACCATATAGAGGTTCTGTTTAAGTAGTACCTGTCTAAAACAATCTATTCTAGGGGCACTGTCATGATTACCAGAAATCATCATAATAGTAGATTGAGGTACTGCATCCTTTAAAGATGTCACAAAAGAGTCAAATAGACTCACTGCTTCAGCACTAGGAACAGCTTTATCATAAATATCACCTGCAATCATAATGACATCAGGTTGTCTATCTTTTGCGTATTGTACAATTCTATTAAGTATATATTGTTGGTCTTCCGTTAGGTCTCTATTCATTAGCTTTAAGCCAATATGGAGATCAGAGAGATGAAATAGTCTCATTATTATTCGTCCTTTCTATAATCAAAGATATGTCTATTATACACCATCTCTATATCTTATGTCTTAAATACATGCTTGATAATACCTTGAAATAGGTGTCATGAAAAAATAATATAAAATAGTTTGTAGTAAAAAAGAAACAGCACCCAGCTGTTTCTCCTATTATCTATGAATAATTTCTGGATCAAGCAGAAAATCGTAGATATTTACAGTCAATATACCATAATCATCATAATAGGGCTGTACGATATCTTTTGTGATGATGATTTTTTTGAAAGAATCATCAATCTTTCTAAATGGTCTAATTATCTTAGAACGTTCT
Organism: uncultured Catenibacterium sp.; assembly: GCA_900540685.1. Taxonomy (GTDB): domain Bacteria; phylum Bacillota_I; class Bacilli_A; order Erysipelotrichales; family Coprobacillaceae; genus Catenibacterium. The sequence continues at coordinate 18,441 of UQGS01000020.1, forward strand.
GTTTCGTCAGGAAGTGAATAGACTGACTGAATATAATATCTAGAAGAGCCAAGATTACACACAAAATCAACTTCTAGTTGTTTACGAACAACCTTCCCTTCTTGATTTTTCTCACTTGTCGCAATAACACCTATATCTACATTAAAACCACGCATTCTTAATTCATTATAGATTACATTCTCCATACAATAGTTTGGTTCTAATTGACGGAAATTTATTCTCGAATTACGTAATCCTAAATCAGAAAAATAATACTTCTTTGGTGTTTCTTTGTAGACTTTTCCCTTAATATCATATCTTTGAGCTGCCTCAATAAGGAATGAATCTTCAAAATAATCTATATATTTCTTAATAGTTTGAGAAGAAATCTTAGATTTCTTTTCTGACTTAATAGTATTCTTTAATTTTTCTGGATTAGTTAATAAACCAATAGATGAAGAAATAATGTTTAATAGTTCTCCTAGTTCTTCTTTATTTTTCAATTGAAAACGTTTAGTAATATGGCGAAGATATACTACATTTAACAAAAATTGTAGTACAGATACTTTCTCATTTTCATTTTCGCAAAGAACAACCCAAGGAATACCACCATACAACATATATTCCTCTAATCCTGCATATTTATCACCTTTATATACAGACATGAACTCTGCAAAACTAAGAGGATACATATGAACTACATCCCCTCTACCTGCAAACTGAGTTACTACACCTTTTGACAATAGTTTAGCGAAATTTCCTGTCACATATACATCCATATTATCCTTACGAAGATAACCATTGAGAACTGATTCAAAACAATCTAACTCTTCAATTTCATCAAGCAGCAAATAATACATGCCTTCATCAATAACTTTAGAGCGTATATATGCCATAAATTTTTCTGAATCAACTCTATGTTTTTCTATTGGACTATGATGTCTTTCTCCAATCAAATATAGATCTTCACCTGAGTAAAAGTCAAAACAGATAATATGATCAGCATCTACACCACTTTCAATTAAGTGATTATAAAACAAATTTTTTAACAAATAAGATTTGCCACAATAGCGTATACCTGTAATGACCTTAATCAATCCGTTATTCTTTCTTTTAATCAACTTTTCAAGATAATAATCCCTGCGAATTTCCATCATCAAGCCTCCTTTACAATAGATTTCTGCATGTATTTACAGTTTTCCAGTCTAAAAAAGAAAACAACAACCCGCTGTTTCCCTTGTATTAAATTCCAAATTCTTTCTTTAGCTCTTGATCTACTTCATCTGCAGTAAATGTTTTACCTTCTTTAATAGATTCAATACCTTTTCTTAATTCTGCGTCTAATTCTTCCTGAGTCATACCACCAATGGTAGTTGGTTTTGTATATGTCATATCAATCACCTCTTGAGTCTATAATAGGCAGTTATAATGCATATTACAAGCAAAAAAGACAAAAGAATAAATTTATTATACTGTAAACAATAATACTACAAAACCAATAAGTACAAATAATATAGGTAAGATAATCGCAATAAATTTATTAGATGATTTCTTATACCAATAAGGGATGAGTGATAAGCCAAATAGTATAAAACTCGCCGCAAATAGATAATCACCTTCCATCATACCTACACAACCAAATAAGGCTATACATACGCCAATAAGAGTACGAATGATATCAGATATAAGACGTACAGACCCTACTGCTTTCTTCTGTATTCTTTTTCTTTTCATCTTCTTTTCGTATCTTGTATATTCATTATCTAGAGTACTACCACATACAGGACATTTCTTCATGCCTGGTTCTACTCTACAACCACATTTAGGACAGATCATTATTTCACCTTCTCATAAGCTATTCTAGGTGTACCATCTGCTATATAGATGATTCCTGTTTCTTTAAAACCATTTCTTAATATCACTTTCTGCATGACCTTATTATCTTCATGTGTATCAACTCTTAAGTGTGTACATTTCGTGCTACAGAAGTCCACTGCTTTCTTAAACACCTGATGCATAGTACCATCACTCGCAATACGATGAATCGTACCATAAGTACTATCATCAAGCCATGTGCCTTCTATTTCTTTATATGTAGGATCATCCCCGATAATAAACGCAAATACACTATGTATAATAGAGTCTTCTTCCATGACAAAGAGTTGATGTTTATGAATATCTTCTTCTAATACTTTCACATCAGGATAACTGCTATTCCACTGATGTGGGTTACCTGTTTGTCTCATAAATGCTTTCGCAATATCATATATTTCTAATATTCTTTCTATATCTTCTATTCTTGCTTCTCTAATAATCATGATTCATCCTCCCTACCACAATTTAATCAAACAGAGTTAATCTCTGTCAATATGTAAAACAGGAGAAGCTCCTGTTAACCTTTAGATGTATCACTTAATACCAACATATTTCATTATAATACTCCCTCAAAACTTAACAGATTATGTTTATTCATTTTGTAGTATACTAATCCCACTATATCCGCAAGTGCCCAGCCTATTGGAACCGACCACCATATACCAATGACTCCTAGTGCTGGTATAGAAGATAAGATATAAGCTAAAGCAACTCTAGTACCAAGTGAGAATACTGTAAGAACAACACTCATACCTGGTCTTCCTAAGGCACGATATAAACCATATAACAAGAATAAACAGCCTATACCAATATAGAATGCACCTTCTATACGTAAGTAGCGTACACCTTCTAAAATAATGCTTGTTTCTTTGGCATCTACAAAGATCATCATTAAAGGTTTCGCAAATATATAAACGAGAATAGAAATGACTATACAAAATATTGAAGAGATACGAACAGCTTCTTTGAGTCCTTTTTGTATTCTTTCTTTTTCTTTGGCTCCATAGTTTTGGGCAATGAATGTAGAAAAGGCATTTCCAAAGTCCTGTACTGGCATATAGGCAAAGGCATCTATTTTTACTGCAGCTGCAAAGGCAGCCATAACAACTGTACCAAAGCTATTGACTAATCCTTGTACCATTAATATGCCTAGATTCATGACTGATTGCTGGATACAAGTAAGAAGTGAGAAAGAGATGATCTGATTGATTCTTTCTTTTTTAAGATAACTTAGTTTAAAGATAACTGATACTTCTTTATATTTAAGAAGTGTATAAAGCATGATGCCTATACCTGATACATATTGAGACAATACTGTCGCAAGTGCCGCACCTCCTACTCCCATCTTTAATACAAGGACAAAATAGAGATCTAGAATAATATTTAAGATAGAAGAAATGGCAAGAAAGATAAGTGGAATGACTGAATTACCTATAGATCTTAAATAAGCCGAAAAGAAGTTATATAGGAATATCGCAATAATACCCACAAAGATATATAAGAGATAACACTTCATATCACCCCATACTTCATGGGGAACTCTTAAGAAGAGTTTTAAAGCATCTAGACATATATAAACAATGATATTAAGTAATATGGATATGAAGGCGATAAAGAAGAAGGATGCACATAGATCTTGCTTTAATCCTTTTTGATCTCTTTGTCCAAATCTAATAGAAAAGAGTGCACCACTACCCATACATAAGCCTAATATAATAGATGTAATAAAGGTCATTAGAGTAAAAGAAGAACCGACTGCAGCTAAAGCTGTTTTTCCTAAGAACTGCCCTACTATTAAAGTATCTGCAATGTTGTAACATTGTTGTAAGAGGTCTCCTAGTATCATAGGTATCGCAAACAACAACATTGATTTTACAACAGGTTCTTTTGTAAGATCTTTATTCATTATATGCCTGCCACTCAAAATGTGATTAAATATACTCACATCGAGATAATGTAAGTTCTCACGAACATTACTTACTATGTCATCGTGTATGCTTTGGATTGACCGAAATCATATCTACTCACAAGTTCTAGTACACTTCATAGTCGTAAATTCCCGAAATAGCCTTCGGTACACACCTACGCTTGCGTTTGTTTATGCAACTTCGTAAGTTGTAGCATCTCTCAGATTAAGTGCAGCATTGAAATCTCTGTCTTCGATATAACCACAATCACATCTGAAAACTCTATCTGAAAGATTTAAATCTTTCTTGATACTTTTACAGCAATGACATGTCTTAGATGATGGGAACCATCTATCTACAACTCGAAGTTCAATTCCATTCTCTTTGCATTTAGCTTCAAGCTTTGTTTTAAATTCATAAAACTTCTGCGAAGCAACTGCCTTTGAAAGATGCTTGTTCTTCATCATTCCTGATACGTTTAGATCTTCAATCGTTATATAAGATGGCTTGGTTTTCACTATCTCTGCGATTATCTTATTGATGTAATCAGTACGAATATTGTCAATTCTATGATGAAGCTTCTGTATCTTAAGCCTTTGTTTTTGTATATTTCTTTTTTGAGTGGACCCTCCTTTCTTTAGATTTTCATACTTTCGAGAAAGACTTCTCTGTTCTCGAATAAGCTTTTTTTCAAGCTTCCTTAATTTTGCAGATTTGTTGATGTTCTTATAAGTCTTTCCATTAGAGACAACCGCAAAGTCCTTTAATCCAAGGTCAATGCCAATTCCTTCACTGGAATTACTGACTATCCTTTTATCTGGGACTTCTATAAGAACTGAAACATAGTATCTGTCAGCTTTTATAGAGACATGACCGCTCTTAATTACATATCCGTTTTTTGTTGTGGGAATATATCCTTTCTCTTTGATGCGGACCCAGCCAAGTGACGGAATCTTAATTCTGTGTCTTTCGCAAAGGCAATCTTTTGAATTATTCCTTACAAAATACATCTTCACATTAGATTTGCCTTTCTTTTTAAATTTTGGAAAGGCAGTCTTATGATTAAAGAAGTTTTCAAATGCGGTCTGTCCGTTATTTACTGCCTGTGTTACCGATTTTGAATAAGCTTCCTTGATCCAGGAATATTCTGGATGGCTCGGAAGAAACTCATTGTTGAGCCATACTCTAAACTGGTTGCTGCTCATAAACTTTTTGCCACTTTCATAAAGTTCCTTATTATGAGCAAGATAGAAGTTATAGATAAATCTGCAAGTACCTATTGTTTTACGAATCTTGACTTTCTGCTCTTCTGTTGGATTTATTTCCGTCTTGAAACTCTTCAGCAATTTCCTCATCCCTTTCTATCTGTTTTTTTATACTTACGAAGCCCCTGCAACTGGCAGGAGAACACATGAAGTATTGAAACAATATCCTGCATGAATTCTCCATCTGATTTCTAATCTAATTATAGTACAAATGGAAAATCTATGCATCAAGTTCAGCTTCATGAACGCCGTTTAATAGGCGTTAATAAAATTTAATTTTCGCTAACTTGTGGTTTGTGGGTATTCAAATAATTCTTTTACTTTACAAAATCTATCTTAAAAATGCAACTTGATTTAGTAAATGCTGATTATAAGTATAATAATGCCTATTAGTTTAGGTTCGATTTGCCTTTAAAGTTCCTTTTCTATCTCAACGTTATAATATCTTAACAGATACGCCTAAAAGTTCAGCAAAATCCTTTGGTTTATAATTTGTAATATTTGATGTGTTCATTTTAACGCTCTTCTTTGAGCAGATTTGAACACATTTAATCACAATAGTCAATATCTTTAGTTACTTATATTTTCCTCCTTTTCGTAAGTTTATACTTACGTTATGTAATAACTATAGTATAATAGTATGCTTATATCAACTTGTGATTTATTGGAATGATAGGTATGTACTTAAATGGTTTAGATGAGTTAGATCAGATGATTATACAATTATTAGTAAAGAATGCCCATATGTCTTATTCTGATATAGGAGAAAAGATAGGTATATCGAGAGTAGCTATTAAAGCACGTATTCAGGCTTTAGAAAATAAAGGAATATTGAAGAATATACAACGATTATTAATCCTCAGAAGATCAGTGGTGCCGTATCTTGCTATTTTGAGATAGAAACGAAACCGGATTCTTTTAAAGAAGTAATAGATATATTAAATAAGAATGATATAGTGACTCAGATTTATAGAGTAACTGGCAGAAATAAACTACATGTACATGCAGTGGCATCTTCTAATGAAGAGATGGAACATTTTCTTCACGATGTAATAGATACACTTCCTGGTGTGTTAAGCTGCAGCTGTAATACGATATTATCACGTGTAAAGGATATTAAAGGATTAAGACTATAATAGGTTTATAATAATGTCAGGGGTTTTAGTGAACTCCTGGCATTTTTTGCTGTTAAATACAGAATAGTTCACCTCTAGTACAAAATTAAAACTATTCCTTATCTATTATTACATACATGTATCTATGTACATTGTTTATTTTGCGATAAGTTTGCAAAATCATTCCATTATTTAACGATAATGGTATAATACTAGTGTATATAATTTTATTTTGAGTAAATATTGCAAAATAGATGTGAGTGAATATGTTATTAGAATTTAAGACAAAGAATTTTAAATCATTTTTGGAAGAAATGGATTTTGTGATGACACCTGCTCCAAAACAAAAAGGTTTAGAGTATAGCATTCTAAAACACAAGATTGGTAAAAAAACATATAAAGGATTATGTTCAGCTATTATATATGGCCCTAATGCTTCTGGAAAAACAAACATAGTCTCGGCTATGGATGTCTTTAAAGAAATCATTTTAAAGGGACATATCAATAATACCGATGAGTTAAGATCACCAGATGTTTCTGAAGGGAAATTAGAACTGATTCCAAATAACTTAAACAAGACTCCAGAACCAACTTGTTTCTATATTCGTTTTGTTGAGGATGATTTATTAGTTGAATATGAATTAGAAATTGATTTAGGGTTATTTTTAGATAAAGACTATTCAAGAAAAATAGTTTTTGAATGTCTGCGAATTAATGATAAAACTATATTCGAAAGAAGCGATAAAATTGAATTTTTTAATCTAAATAGTATCGAACAATATTTAATTAATAATTTCAGTGAAAATGAGGATAGTGCAAAAGCAATAGCAAGAAACAATTTAAATGAAACTGAACTATTTCTAACAAATGGATTCAAGTTAATGTTCAGTTCTAAATTAGTATCTTTCATTTCAAAATGGTTAATAGAAAAGTTCATTGTCATATATAGAGCAGATATTACAGAACTAAGAAGAAAATTAGATAGCACTGAAAGTGGTAAAATTTATATCAGTGAAACTACAAATGTAGCTGCTAAATTATTTGGTATTAATTCAAATGCATTAGGTTACATTATTCCTGAAGATGGCGCAGAATCTCAACTATGCTCAATCTTTAAAGATAAAAATATCGCAATTCCAGCAGAAATCTTTGAATCCTATGGAACAATTAGATTTATTAAGATGTTCCCACTGATTTTAAAAGCCTTAACCGAGGGTGCAGTATTAGTTTTAGATGAATTTGATGCCAATATACATCCAATGGCTGTCATGAATATTATTAATATTTTCCATAATGATGATATCAACAAGAAGAATGCACAATTAATTTTTAATACACATAATCCTATTTTCTTGAATTCAAACATAGTAAGAAGAGATGAAATCAAGTTTGTGGAAAGAGATGAAGAAACACATCTAAGTACTCATTATTCTTTATCAGACTTTAAAACATCTGGAACTACAGGAGTTAGATTAAGTGATGATTATTTGAAGCACTACTTCTTAGGAAGATATGGTGCTGTTAAAGACATTGATTTCTATGATTTGTTTGAAAATCTAATGAGTGATAACTCAAGTGAGGATGAGTCACATGAATAGGAAATAACTTAGATGTAATGCAGTTGACGTACAATATATTGAATTATTCGTGCATTCAATATATATTACACTTAGAAAGGGGTTGATTATATGGCTGGAAATACAACAAATGTAAGTATTCGTATGGATACAGAATTGAAAGCACGGGCAGACGCACTATTTTCTGAATTAGGTATAAATCTTACTACAGCATTTAATATCTTTGTACGCCAGTCACTTCGTGAGGGTGGTATTCCTTTTAAAATAACTATAGAACAACCTAATAAAGAAACTATTGCTGCTATGTTAGAAGCGAAAAGAATTGCTAAGGATTCTTCCGTAAAAGGTTATAATGACCTTAATAAATTATTTGATGATTTAAAAAGATGATTGAAACAAGTAGATCATCAAATACACAAACAGTTTCAAGAAAGATTATAAACGTGCTATAAGGTTGAAAATCGAATTATCACCTTACTTGCAACTGGTAAGTCATTACGAGATTAATATCGTAATTATACAATATCTAACTGGCTACTCATTTACTACATAGAAGAAGTTCTAGTACTAACACTTGCCAACACAGGCACACACAGCGATTTGTATATTTAACAAATAGTCTGCCACCGTACAGAAACCAAACTGTACGGTTTTTATATAAAGTGAAATATGGCTTTCAACCAACACGCAAGCGTGCGAATTGAAAGCCACGGATTTATAGTTGCATTAAGAAAAATACAATAATACTCATAACTATTACAACACTACCCATAATAATAAACATCATAGATGCAAAACTATTATGAATAGGTCTATCTACATAACAGATCTTAGGGTTATCTGGATTATAGTAAACAATCATTTTACTATTGATAGGCCATAGTTTTTCTGCCATCTGACGGACGTTTACAATAGCCCCTGATTTGATATGCAGGTATCCTTTTTCATCCTCATAAGCGTTAGATTTAACTGGTAGTGGTATTCCTGATGCTTTAATAGACTTGATTCCTTTATACTTCTTTTTAGTCTTATAAGTTACACCATCTACTACATATTCCACTATTGGATACATACGTGATTCTCCTAAAAAACCATAACTAATTACTTTTCCTTCCACACTTTTTGTACATTGTTTATTATGTCTTTTAGAAATCATATTCATAAGTATTCCAGATATGATTAATATCAAACCTATTCCACCATCTACTAATAATTGAATCCATGCCATATAGATCACCCTACCTCATTATAACACATGGAAAAAGAACGTCTCAATGAAGAGACGTTCTAGTTATTAAGCTCTTTTTTTCTTAAGAAAGATAAATGCAACACAAGCAAGACCCATTAATGTAACCAGTGGTAGGATAGCTGTGCTATCGCCTGTTTTTACATTATCCTTCTTAGTGTCTTCTTTCTTTGTTTCTTCCTTCTTTGTATCTTCTTTCTTTGTTTCATCTTTCTTAGGTTCTTCTGGTTTAACTTCTACAGTTTTTTCTACTAAAGCATCCATAGCACCCTGTAATGAAGCGATAGCTTCATCAATCTTCTTCTGAGAAACACCATTAGTATTTGAAACTTCCTTTGCGCCAGCTAAAGCTGATACAAGTCTATTCCAAGAATCTTCTGTATATTTCTTAGAATCTAAGCTTTCTGCCTTAGAGATTAAATCATTTAACGTATCCTTATTTAATAATGACTTATAAGAGATACCATAACCACGTTTATACTTGATAGTATCTGTATAAACCTTTGCAGCCTTATCATATACAGGAATATTCACTGGTAATGTACCCTGAGCACCAAATGTACCTAAAGCAACTTCAATACCAGCAATGATGTTAGGTCCATAAGCAGCTTTAGAAGTAGTTACTCCACCAACAATTGCTTCAGTGACATCTACTGAAGAACCTTTACATCCATATACAGCTAAGATAGCATCCGCATTTGCATACATCTGTACATCATATGGTTTATCTACAGACATGACGATAGATTTCTTACCCTTTTCATGAGTATAGTCTACGATTCCCTCTACATAAGAATATAACCAATGATTAGATGAGAAACGACTTGCAGCACTGATTTCTGAGTTAACGAATACTGTATCAGCCCAATCGATGTTTTCTTTTACAGCATCCATATTTGATCCGTTATATCTTACTACTTTTACTTCTGCAGAATCTGGAATGAGTCCTGCTTCTTTAGCACGGTTATAACCCATAATCATCTGTGCTCTTTCATTGTCATATGGACAAAGCATTAAGATTTTCTGGTTTTCTTTTACTACTAGAGGTAAAGTATTGTTTTCATTCTTTACAACAGTGACAGCTGCAGCTGCGATTTCTCTTTCAGTTGCTCTATTAGTCGCACTACCTACTGTAGATAAAGCCTTATTTAATGAGAAGTTAGATTCTTTCCAATCTAAGATGCCTCTGTTTTCTTTTACAGTAAGAATTCTTCTACATCCATCATCTAATCTAGATTCAGAGATTTCACCATTATTTACAGCATCTTCGACATAATCAATAATTGTATCTAGCTTTTTAACATCTTCCTGATTGTAAAGAACTGTAGGCATACAGATCAAATCAGCACCTGCTTCAATCGCAAGTTTAACTGCCTGTGATTCGCCAAATGTATCAGCAATAGCCTTCATGTTCATCGCATCTGTAGTGACTACTCCATTGAATCCCATTTCACCTTTTAAAAGATCAGTGATGATTGCTTTTGACATAGTCGCAGGTTTCTTTTCTTCGTTACCTGTTTTTTCTGATACAACAGTTGTGTCATCTAATTGTGGATATAAGATATGTGCAGTCATGATCATTTCAATACCCTGATTGATAGCAATCTTATATGGTTTTAATTCATTGTTTAATAATTCTGCTTTTGATTTGTTTACGATTGGTAAACCATAGTGTGAGTCAGTGGCTGTATCACCATGACCTGGGAAGTGCTTCGCACATCCAATAACGTTATAATCCTTTAAACCAGCGATTGTTGCAGAAGCCATGTTCCCTACTACATCTGCATCATCACTGTAACTTCTTAAACCGATAACTGGGTTGTTGGCATTATTATTAACGTCAACAACAGGTGCTAAGTTAGTATTAATACCGATACTGCTTAATTCACTACCAATGATCTGACCTGCTTTTTTCGCATATTCTGTATTATGCGTTGCACCGAGTGCCATATTACCTGGTAAAGCTGTACCTGAGCCTAAACGGTATACATTACCACCTTCCTGGTCAGCACTAATTAATAGTGGAATACCACCATCTTTTGTGGCTGCTTTCTGCATAGCCATACTTAGATTATAAGATTGTTCTGTTTCCTGGATGTTTTGCGCAAAATAAATAAGTGCTCCAAAATCATAGTCTTCGACAATCTTTCTGACCTGGTCATTCATTTTAGTAAATTCATGACCTGTAGTCTGTGCGCCATCAGTTAAATCTTCATCCCAATAACGGAAATCTACCATAAGCATCTGTGTGATTTTCTGTCTTGTACTCATATTAGAGAGTAACTGATCCACTCTGCTTGTAGCATTAACTTTAGATGGTAAAGCCATTGAGAGTGCCATAGCGGTACTTAACGCTATAGCGGATACCTTCTTCATATAGTTTTCTCCTTTCGAATGTATCTAACATAGACATTGTAGCGCTTACATGTTACTTATGCAATATATATTTCATATTTTTAATTTTATTTGTGGAATTTTGTTTTATTATAGTATATCTCACTATACATAGTAAAAAAGCATGATATACAGGAGATAATATGAGTTACACTATTTCAACATTTGAAAAAGAACCGTATTACTGTAATATATATGAGATAGTAAAGATTGTGTTAAGGGAGATGGTTATATGGAAGAAAGGAATAATTTTGCGAAGGGAAAGGTTTCTACACATATATTATCTATTGCAGGACCAATGATCGTAGCACAGTTGATTAATGTGCTCTACAACGTGATAGATAGAATATATATAGGTCGTATTCCTCATACATCAACACTGGCTATGGGAGGACTTGGAATATGTCTTCCTATTATTTCTATAGTGATTGCGTTTGCGAACTTGTTTGGTATGGGTGGTGCCCCACTTTGTTCGATTGCGAGAGGAAAAGGTAATAATAAAGAAGCAGAAGAGATTATGGGGAACGCTTTCTGTTTACTAGTTATATTTGGGATAGGTTTAATGATTGTAGGTTTTCTTTTTAAAGAGAAGATCTTATGGCTCTTTGGCGCAAGTACGCATACTTTTAAGTATGCGAATGATTATTTGACTATATACTTGTTAGGAACTGTGTTTGTGTTAATAGGACTTGGTATGAATAGTTTTATTAATAGTCAGGGGTTTGCGAAGATAGGAATGATGACAGTACTGATTGGTGCTGTTCTGAATATTATATTGGATCCACTATTTATATTCGTATTAAATATGAATGTAAAAGGAGCAGCACTGGCTACAGTACTGTCACAGTTTGTATCTGCTTTATGGACAATACATTTCTTAAGAAGTGATCAAACTATACTAAAGTTAAAGAAAGAATGTATGTATTTAAATCCCTATTATGTAAAACGTATATTCTCATTAGGAACTGCAGGATTTATGATGGGTATTACTAACTCTATAGTATCTATTGTATGTAATTCTACTTTACAAATATATGGTGGTGATCTCTATATAGCGATTATGACTATTATTAACTCTATTAGAGAAGTTGTGCAGTTACCCGCCCAAGGGTTTGGGAATGCCTCTCAACCAGTATTAGGATATAATTATGGGGCTAAAGAATATAAGCGTGTATTATCCGCTATACGCTTTGTAACACTCCTATGTTTTGGGACAATGTTTATTATCTGGATATTGATTACTGCTTTTCCACAATATTTTATTAATATCTTTACTCATGATCCTCATATTACTAAACATGCAATTATTTATATTAGATTATATTTTGCAGGATTCTTTATGCAATCATTACAGATATGTGGTCAATCTGTGGCAGTAGGACTTGGTAAGTCTAAACAAGCTATCTTCTTTTCTATCTTTAGAAAAGTGATCATAGTAGCACCTCTCACTATTATTCTTCCACGTTTCATCGGAATTAAAGGTGTCTTCATATCAGAAGCTATTAGTAATTTTATAGGTGGTGGTGCTTGTTATATTACTATGTGGTTAACTATTGGAAATAGTTTAAAGAAGGAGATTTCTTAGAAAAGAGATCTTCTTTTCTATTATTCTTATGTAGCGTTTGTGAATAATATAAATAAAGTACTTTCTCTATTGCATCAAACTAACAGTAAGAATATCATTGTATATAAGATATATAGTAAGGGAAGGAAAAGAATATGAATAAGAAACAGATGATGATTGGTGCAGGAGCACTTGCGCTTATTGGTGTAGGTGCTACTGCTTATGCATTAAGTGGCCCTACTCTAGAACTTAAGAAGAATAAAGTGAATGTAGAGTATGGGACTACATATACACCTAAGCTTAAGGATATAGTAAAGGATTATAAGGATTTTGATAAAGATGATTTAGAGATTATCAACAAGATACCTAATGAGAAGGATAGAACATATCCTTCAGTGGGTAAGTATAGTATTACAGTAAAGTATAAGAAGAAATCTTTGAAACAGACTGTTATTGTGAAGGATACAAAGGCACCAGAGTTTGTATTACCTGCAAATATGGAGTTATTACAGGGAACTGGTTTTAATACATTTGATTACAATTCTCTCAAGTCTCTAATGAATATTAGTGATCTATCTGAAATAAGTATTGAGATTGATACAAGTAAAATAGATATAAATACTCCAGGGCAGTATGATTTTAACGTTACAGTAAAGGATAAGTATAATAATGCGACTAAGAAGACGAGTAAGGTTACTGTTGTTGCGAAACCTGTAATTAGTAATAATGAAGAAGTTGTACATGAGACAGTGAAGAATAAGGATGGTACTACAAGTGTAAAGACTAGAGTACAGAAGAAACAGAGTTCTAATACAAATAGATCTTCTTCTAGTAGTTCCTCTTCAAATGACAATAACAGTAATTCTTCTGGAAGTAATAATAACTCAAATAGTTCTTCAAATAGTTCTTCATCAAGAAGCAATAAAGGATCTATGACATATGAAGATGATCCTAAATATCACTGGGAAGGTGATCATTCCTATGGTGATGGAGCAGAACTCAAAGGTGAAGATTTTGATAAGTTAACTGGTGGAGATTGGAAGAACTGGAATTATTAAAAATAATATATCTTTCCCTCCGGGAGATCACTTAGAGTGATCTCCCCTTTCTTAAGTAAAACAGTCAGGTTAAGATGCCTGACTGTTTTACTTATGTTCCTTTTTTTACATTATCAATAACTTCATTTAGGATTTCATCTAATTCATCAATAGTATAAACCTTCTTACCTGCTTTACGTTCTTCTTCAACTAATAGAAGTTCTTCTCTTAACTTCAACATCTCTTCCCTTCACTAAATGTACAGTTCTAAATAAATATATTATGTTCACTCACATTTTAGTAAATACTAGTTGCATTATGTTCTAAATGGTGTAAAATAATCTCAATTTTGGGATTAAATTCAGGAGGGTAAAAATGAAAACAAGTAATGGTAAGCAGTTAGCTAAAAAGATGTTAATTGCGATGATTTGTGGTCTTGCCTGTGGGTTTGGCTGCATTATGTTAAGAGAACACTTAGTAAATAGTGGTCAGAGCGATCTTTGGACAAAGATCAATAACTTATTCTTTCAGGATATTACACAGCCTACAGCAACTAAAACTGTTGGTCTCTTCTATATTGTAGGTCAGTTATTTGTTAACTCACTACAGCTTATTATTGTACCTATGGTATTTGTATCTATTACATTAGCTATTTCAACTATCACAGATACAAAGAAATTAGGTAGAATTTCTACTAAGACTATTTTAACTTTCTTTATTACAACTGTATGTGCATTATGTTTTGCAGGTTTAATTGCCTCTATTGTATATCGTTTAGGTTTCTTTAATGCGGTGGGTAAAGCAGCAGTAACAATCCAGCAGGGTTCTACTGGTTCTAACCCATTAAACATTATCTTAAACATTATTCCTAACAATCTTATTTCAGCATTCTCTACTAATGGTAACGTATTAGCCATTGTATTTATTGCAGTTGCTATGGGACTTGCAATGAATACATTAGAAGATGAAACAAAGACTTTAAGAAAGTTATTCGAAGAAGTTTCTAAGATTATTACTTTATTCTTATCATTTGTAGTTAATAAGTTTGCACCTATTGGTATCTTCTGCTTATTAACTAGAACATTCGCAATTTATGGTATTGATTCATTAAGACCAGCACTTGCTTATGTAGTTACAGTTGTTATTGCATTATTTATATATTTATTCTTAGCTTATCCAATCTACTTAATGTCTATGGCTAGAGTAAATCCAAAGCCATTCATGAAGAAGATGGTTAAGGTTGCTTTATTTGGTTTCTCTACTTCTTCTAGTGCTGCAACTCTTCCAATCAATAAGAGAACAGTAACTGAAGAATTAGGTGTAAATGATCAGATTGCATCATTTGTATTACCTTTAGGTATGACAATCAATATGGATGGTACAGCAATCATGCAGGTTATTGCAGCTATGTTTATTGCAGCAAGTTCTGGATATAAAGTAACATTCATGTCTATGGCAGTTATTGCAGTACTTGCATTAATTGCATCAGTTGGTACTCCAGCTGCACCAGGTGCAGGTGCTGTTATCCTATTTACTATCTTAACTGGTATGGGTTATACAAACGATGCAGCATTACTTGCATACTCATTAATTCTTTCAATCAATAGACCTATTGAAATGTTAGTTACTTCACTTAATGTAGTTGGTGATGCTTCTACTTCAGTTATTGTAGCTAAGAAAGAAAACATGATTGATCAGGAAGTATATAAAGGGTAATAGTTCTTTCTAGAAAAGGAGTCAGAAATAAAATAAACTGACTCCTTTTATAATACCTTAAACAGGCTCCTTACCTCTATATACGCAGCAATAAATTTCAATAAACAAGCAAGAATGATGATAAAATCCCTTAAGGTGTAAAAGTAAATTCAACTGGAGAAATGGGAAAGACTAAACTCAACTTTGACTCGCCTAAAGTGGAATTTAACTTTTCACTTTAGAACCTTAAATCTATTTTGTTAGAAAAGTAGATAATAATAAGGTTGCATGATATACTATTTATAGAGGAGTGATAATATGGAAATAAGAAAAATGATCATTGATGGCGTTTTTTATAATGTTTTAACTGATGATGAATTAGATGATTTTATAAAAGAAATAGAATTCAAAAAAGAATTAGATATGCAACATGAAAGATTAATGAATGGTGAAACTGAAACAATGAGTATTGAAGATTTCGCTAAAAAGCATAGAGCAAGATATGGCTTATAAAGTTGTAATCACAAAAGAAATAGATGAGGCACTAGATCGTATTGATGAATATTGTATTGAACATTTTCATAATTATGAATTTGCTGTAAAGGTATTCGATGAAATTATGAAAGTTGCCTCTTTTTTGTCTGAAAATACTGGCAAAACTAAGAAATATTCTAAATTTCTACGCTCTTTTTAAGTAAATTGTTGCTTTAGGTTATCTTATTCAGCAAAAATACCAT
>UQGS01000021.1 GCA_900540685.1 uncultured Catenibacterium sp.
TCCAAAGCATACACGATGACATAGTAAGTAATGTTCGTGAGAACTTACATTATCTCGATGTGAGTATATTTAATCACATTTTGAGTGGCAGTGGTGATATGAATGAATTAAGAGGCCTCACACAACGTGAGGTAGAAGAAAGAATAGAACAAGGACAAGTGAACTTTACAGGTCAGTCTATTTCAAAAACGAAAAAGGAAATTGTGAGACAGCATACTCTTACATATTTCAACTTTTTAAATATATTTCTTGCTGTTTTGATCCTGATTTCAGGACAGCTGCAGAATTTAACATTTATTGGAGTTATGATTGCAAATACAGTTCTAGGTATCATCCAGGAATTTAAGGTCAAGAAAACCATTGATAAATTAAGTGTTGTTACTGTAGAAAAAGTAAAAACATTACGTGATGGTACTTTGATTGATGTTCCAGTAGAAGAACTTGTGATGGATGATATTATCTTCTTAACAGCTGATAATCAGATTGGAACAGATTGTCAGGTGATAGAAAATCATGCATTAGAAATCAATGAATCTCTTTTGACTGGTGAATCAGTACCGGTTAAAAAGAAAGAAGAAGATGAAATCTATGCTGGTACTTTTGTGGTGGCTGGAAGTGGTTATGCAAAGGTCATACGTGTAGGTAATGCGAATTATTCTACTAAACTAGTGAATCAGGCGAAGCATAAGAATCTTGCTTCTAGTGAGATGAGAGACTCTATTGAGAAGATTATCAAGGTTATGAGCATTATTATTGTACCAGTTGGTTTATTGCTCTTTAGAGCGCAATATAAGGCTATGCCAAATGACTTTAATACCGCTCTTGTAAAAACAGTAGGTGGTGTTATTGGAATGATTCCAGAAGGACTTGTCCTTCTCACTTCTTTATCCTTTGTGTTAGGTGTTGGGCGTCTTGCGAAAAAGAAAGCTCTTGTTCAGCAGATGGAATCTATTGAAGCATTAAGCAGAGTGGATGTATTATGTCTTGATAAGACAGGGACTATCACAACAGGTGAACTTAAGGTAAAACATATAGTACCCATTAGTGATCAATACACACGTGATATGATCTGTGATATTATGGGTTCATTTGCGTTCTTAGTAGATGATATCAACCCGACTCAGAAGGCATTGATGAATTACTTCACTAAAAATGAGAAGTATCATAAGAAATCAGAAGTACCATTCTCTTCAGAACGTAAATATCGAGCCATTACTTTTGATGATGATCGTTCTTTTGTATTAGGTGCACCTGAATTCTTAACAGATAATAAGGAAATCCTAGATCAGGTAAGTGGTTATTCAGAATTTGGTTTACGTGTTTTATTACTAGGTGAAGCAGATTATTTAGAAGATGGGCATTATCATCAATTAACACCAGTCTGTTTGATTACAATCAGTGATATTATCAAAGAGGATGCGCATGATACATTTGATTATTTCAAATCTCAGGGCGTTTCTATCAAGGTCCTTTCAGGTGATAACCCTCTTACAGTGTCTCGTGTATGTACTCTTGCAGGACTTGATAACGCAAATAACTATATGGATGCGTCTACTCTTCCTGATACAGTAGAAGAAATGAAGCAGGTAGTAGGAGATACTTGTGTCTTTGGTCGTGTTAAACCAGAACAGAAACAATTGATTATTAAAGCGTTCCAGGAAAACGGGCATGTCGTAGGCATGGTGGGTGATGGTGTCAATGACGTCCTTGCGATTAAAGATGCAGATTGTGGTATCGCAATGGCTAATGGAGCAGATGCGGCTAAGCAGGCAGCCCATATTGTATTATTAGACTCTAACTTCAGTTCAATGAAAGAAATTGTGAATGAAGGTCGTGTCATTATCGCCAACATTGAAAAGGTTAGCTCTTTATATCTAACTAAGACAATTTATTCTACAATTTTGAGTCTGATTTTTGGATTCTTCTGTTTGACTTATCCATTTACACCTTTCCAGTTATCTTTGATTAGTGGTATGGCAATAGGTTTACCATCATTCATTATTACTCTAGAACATGATACTACAATGAATTCCAAAGGATTCCTCACTCATGTTATTCATACAGCACTTCCATGTGCACTCAGTGTTGTTGTACTTGTATTATTTAACTTCTTATTAAAGTGGATGTTCTTTTTGAATGCGAAATACTTCTCTACATATAGCTTCTTAGTGACTATATTTATTAGTTTTATTGTATTATTTAAGGTTTCTAAACCACTCAATTTCTTGAGAAAGTTTAATATTGGATTGAATATTGTATTGACTCTTGCATGTCTTTATGCAATTCCAACTTATTTTTATATGTATCCTATTACTGACTTACGTGTTATTATAATAGTAGCTTTTGAATGTGTGGTAGCTTACTATCTTGTCACACTGATCACAAAAGCATTAGATAACATAACTGAATATGTACATTGGAAGAGGGAGAAGCATGGATAAAAAATATTTTTTCTTTGATATTGACGGCACTTTGACAGATATTAAAACAGGTATTCCAGTACCGAGTGCCTTAGAAACAATTAAGAAATTACAGGATAAAGGACATTTTGTAGCTATTGCGACAGGACGTGCTTATTATAAGACAAAAGAAACAGCGAAGATGCTTGGTATTCATAATCTTGTCTCTAATGGTGGGGCAGCACTTATTTATAATGATGAACTTGTCACTAATAGTCCGTTAGATAGAGAAAAAGCTCTTGCGCTCATTCATGAAGCAGATGAAAAAGGCTTTGGTATATTAGTTGCTGTGAATGATAGTATTGATGTCGTCATGAAGGATGAACGCTTTATTGAGCAGGTAGGAGAAAGACAGGAACCTACTCGTTATATTCTTGATAAATCATTAAATTATGATGATTTAAAGGATATCTATAAGATTTATATTGCGATTCCAGAAGACAAGGAAGAAGAACTTACATTAAGAGATACAGTGGGTCATATTCGCTTTGTACCACCTTATCTCACTTATCAGCATGATGCGAAAGAAAAGGGCATCATCAAGATGATGGAATATCTAAAGGCTGATATTAAGGATGTTGTAGTCTTTGGAGATGGTGAGAATGATCTTGTGATGTTTAAGAAAGAATGGACATCTATTGCGATGGGCAATGGTGTGGAAGACCTAAAGAAAAAAGCAGATTTTGTCACAAAAGATTCTACAGATGATGGTATTGAATACGCATGCCGTCATTTTGGATGGATTGATTAAGAGAAGGAGTAATCCTTCTTTTTTTATATATAACACAAATAGCGGTACAGATAATTATAAAACAACTAAATAAAGTTACGATATTAATAAGAATACTTGTATACAATCTATAAAGAATGTGATAGAATAGATTCAACCTTCAAAAAAGGAGTTGGTGATATGGATCAGAATATTAAGGATTGTTTTAAGAAATCATTAGATGAAACAGCTATTCCTAGTGAACTTTATAAGAAGTATTCTGTAAAGAAAGGCTTACGTAATGAAGATGGTACTGGTGTATTAGTTGGTTTAACAAATATATCTGATGTAGTGGGGTATAAGAAGGTTAACGGTGAAAAGGTCGATGACTATGGTACATTGTATTATCGTGGTATCAATGTCAAGGACATTGTAGAAAACGGTAAAGGTCGTCGTTTCTTATATGAAGAAGTCTGCTTCTTAATTCTATTTGGCTATTTACCAAATAGAGAGGAATTGGAGCACTTTAAGAAGATGATCAGTGATCATTATACCTTGCCTGAAAGATACCTAGAATTAAATATTTTAGGCTATCCAGAGAAGAATCTGATGAACAAGCTACAAAGAGAAGTACTCATGCTTTATAGTTATGATGATGATCCAGATAATGTGGGTGTATTAGAAACATTATATAAGGGAATTGATCTCATTGCGAAGATTCCTGTTATTGTCAGCTATACATATCAATCAAAGGTGCATCACTTTGATAAAGGTTCTATGATCATTCATCATCAGAATTATGATTATTCTATTGCAGAACAAATTCTTTATTTATTGAGAAGAGATGGTACATTCTCAAATAAAGAAGCGGAAGTTTTGAATACTGCACTTATTTTACATGCTGATCATGGTGGAGGGAACAACTCTACATTTACTAATGTCGTTATATCTTCTACTGGTACAGATATCTATTCAGCTATTTCAGGTGCCATTGGTTCTTTAAAAGGTCCAAAGCATGGTGGAGCCAACTTAGCTGTTAAGAAGCAGATGGAACTTGTAATCAATGAAATTGGTATTCATGCTTCAGAACTTCGTATTAGACAGATTGTCCAGGATATACTAGATGGAGACTTCAATGACCATACAGGACTTATTTATGGTATTGGGCATGCTGTATATACATTAAGTGATCCACGTAGTGAAATTCTCGCAAAACAATGTGAAGAATTATCTTATGAAAAATTCAGACATGATGAATATGAATTCTATAGAAAATTCTCAGCTATTGCGATTGAAGAAATTTATAAGAGAAAAGGAATTCATGTCTGTACAAATGTCGATTTCTATAGTGGTTTAGTCTATGATATGCTTGGTATTCCTGAAGATCTTTATACATTACTCTTTGTAATTGGAAGAACAGTAGGATGGGTAGCACATAATATTGAATCTAAACTCTATAGTGGACGAATTGTAAGACCTGCCACTAAATTCGTGGGAGAACTTAAAGACTATAAGAATATCGAAGATAGATAGGGGAAATGCGAGTAAAATCGCATTTTTTCTTTTGAAAACAATAAAAAATACTACACTTATGAACTAATAAGTGTTACTATTTCCTTAAGGATATTGTCCTCTTAAGGAGAAATATATGGTTGTTTCCTATTTATTGACAATATGTGGTTCTTTAATCATAATTATTGGAGCTGCTGTATTTATTATTGGAAAACATAGCAAATGAAAAGATACTCGTTTTGAGTATCTTTTTTTGCCTTGATATTTAGTTTTTTTACTAGTCAATCTTTATTCTTATAGGCGTATCCACTTCGCCTCTACTGTATAGGACTGTCGTATCCATAACGTTACTTTTACGCATGATATTTAATGCACCATTTACATCTGCATTAAGTACCTGACCTCGGGCTGTTCTATACTGTCCACGATGTATTCTCTTTCCACTGAAATAATATTCTTCATCATCACCGTTATAGAATGGTATGGCATCTTGATCCCAGAAGCTTGCTTTTGAAGTGTAAGATTCTTCCTGCATTACAAATATGATGCTATTCAACTCGCAGAGATACTTAAGCTTGTCTCTAAGCATTCCATATGGAATATCAACAAAGTTTCTTGTACCTATATCAGAGTCCTTCTGTAAGGTTTCATTATAGCCTACAACAAGTATTCCTATATCATTATCAATACAGTAATCAATCACCTTGCGTGCAGTCTTATTCATATAGTCATTGATTCTATTGTTGCGCTTACGTGCCATTGTTTTCTGTCTATTGGTCGGCTTCGTGCCGTAGTGCTGCTTATCCTTGATGGACTGTAATCGTGCATTTTCCTTATTGAACCACTGGTTAATGGCTTTCAGTCTTCTTCCATCAATGATGAACGTTTCACCATTATTGGATACGGCTGTCACAAGATTATTAATACCAAGATCTAGTGCTAGTACATTTGTGGTATTGAGATTCTCATGGATGCATTTAGCTTCATAAGTATATTGAATTTCAAAGAACCTGGCATCTGCCTTTGGTATGATACGTATTTCCTTTATTTTCTTATCAAGCAGTATAGGTGGAATAATCATCTCAACAGCTTTATGTGTCTTTTTGAAGCTATCTGAATACGGAAGCAGAAGTTTATTTCCTTTGACTCTCACCAATCCTATAACAAGAGTAGCATATCCATCTTTTGGAAGATAACTAGGCAGTCTGCAATCCTTAAGTTCAGATTTTCCTTGTTTCATAAGTTCGAAAAATGACTTAAAAGAACTATCCACTTCTTTTAGTATCTGCTGTGCCATGTTAGAATCAAGCATTGTATAGTAATCAGATGACTTTAAAAGAGCATAGTTTGATTCCAACTTAAGATACTTACCTTCCGCAAAATAATACTGTCTGATGTTATAGATTGCCTGATTAGTAAGGTTCTTTGCAATACGACATAATTCCTTAATGGAACGATAATCTTCTTTTGAAAGATGTTTTATCTGTTGTTTAAGTGTAAGATACATATATTGACCTCCTATATATCTTATACTCTCTCTCATTCAGAATTACTCAATCAAAAGCACAAAAAAGCGCCTTAGCGCTTTTCTCATTATTTTACTTTATGAATCCAGTTGAACTTATCTGGAAGTTTACCCCATTGGATACCTGTTAAAGTATCATATAATTTCTGAGTTAATTCACCAGTCTTGAAGTCATTGATAAGAACTTCTTCGCCCTTATAACATAATTCACCTACTGGAGAAATAACTGCTGCAGTACCTGTACCCCAAGCTTCTTTTAAAGCACCAGTACGTCCTGCTTCCATTAATTCATCAACACTTAGATGACGTTCTTCAACTTTATAACCCCAGTCACGAAGAATTGTAAGCATAGAATCTCTTGTAACACCTGGAAGTACTGAACCTTCAAGTGGTGCAGTCACTACAGTATCGTTGATTAAGAACATGATGTTCATAGAACCAACTTCTTCAACATACTTTCTTTCCTGACCATCTAGCCATAATACCTGAGTATAACCGTGTTCTTCTGCTTTAACCTGTGCAGCAAGTGAACCAGCATAGTTACCACCACATTTAGTGAAACCAGTACCACCCTTAACAGCTCTTACAAATTCATCTTCAATCCAAATCTTAACTGGTGCAACACCTTCAGGATAGTAGTTTCCTACTGGTGTTAAGATAATAACGAATTTATATTTATTAGCTGGATGAACACCAACACCTGGTTCAGTTGCAAACATGAATGGACGAATATATAAAGAAGTTTCAGGTGCAGTAGGAATCCAATCCTGTTCATATTTAACAAGAGTTTCGACAGCTTCTACGAATTCTTCTTCTGGTAATTCAGCCATACATAAACGTTTATTTGAGTTTCTCATACGTTTTGCGTTCATTTCTGGACGGAATAACTGAACATTTCCTTCAGGATCACGATAAGCCTTTAAGCCTTCAAAAGTTTCCTGTGCATAGTGAAGGACCATTGTAGCTGGATCCATCTGAATTGGAGCATATGGTACGATACGTGCATCATGCCATCCTTTTTCAGAATCCCAATCATATACAAACATATGATCTGTAAAATATTTACCGAAGCCAAGATTTGACTGATCTGGCTTTTCTTTAAGAGTCTTTGCTCTTTCTACTTTGATTTCCATTATTAAAATCCCCCTTTAGAATTGTTCTCATTATAGTACTATCATTTGCTAGATGCAATACAAAATGAGGAAATAATACAAAACAATTTATATAATTTATGGAAAACAGAAATATAATACTAAATCACTTTAACCTGCAAACTCTTTTCTAATACTGTGAGAGCAGCTTTTTCTAGATTTTCATCAAAAGATGCACACCCTTTTGTATCTACTTCAATTAAAGCTTCAGGAAGCGCACTCTTAATCATAATACAGTTAGAAATCACACAAATATCAGTCACTACTCCTACCACTCTTACTTCTTCATAAGCTGTATCCTTTAATAAGTTTGCCAACTTTAGAGATGGGAAAGTATTCTTTTCAATCATCATATGATTTCTACTTAAAGACTGTAATTCCCCATAAAGTTCATGTCCCTTAGTCTGTGTAATACAATGAGGAACAGGTAAATTCTTACCTTCCTGTGTCTCTAGATAGTTATTAAAATGTGTATCTTTTGTAAACCAGACATCTTCACCCTCTTCTTCATATTTCTTGACTAATGAAATGATATAAGGCGCAATTGTTGGTGCTTTTTCAAAACCTAATGCACCATCTACAAAATCATTCTGATAATCTACAACAACCAATAGTTTCTTACTCATGCTGAAACCTCCTTTTTTATTTATTATAAACCACTTTCATATGTTATAATAGGCCACAGAGAGGTGTTTTTTATGGATAAGAATTTATTAGGTATGTATGATTTAAAAATTGAAAGATTAAAGAAAGCTTTAGAAAGAAATAACATGACTTGTGATGTATTTAATGCAGAAGAAGAATTACATGATTATTTTAAAACAATCTTTACTGATCAAAAAGTAGTGGCAGTAGGTGGTTCTATGTCACTTGATGAAATGCATGTATTAGATTTGGTACGTGCAAGTGATGTGAAGTTTCTTGATCGTTATGCTAAAGGATTGACTAAAGAAGAAGTCAATGCCATTCATCATGAAGCATTTAATGCAGATATTTATTTGACTAGTACTAACGCAATCACAACAGATGGATGTTTATATAATATTGATGGCAATGGTAATAGAGTCGCTGCAATGATTTATGGACCTAAGGATGTTTATGTAGTTACTGGTGTCAATAAGATCTTTGAATCAGAAGAAGAAGCTATTGATCATATCAGAAATGTTTCTGCACCAGCCAATGCAATCAGACTTAATCGTCAAACAGGATGTGCAGTGACAGGTAAGTGTGTGAACTGTATGTCAGAACAGAGAATCTGTTCTGCATATGTGAAACTTGCACGTCAATCAAACAAGGATAGAATCCATGTAATTATCATGAGACAGGAGTTAGGTTATTAATATGAAAGCAGGAATATTATGTCCAATCTCTGCATTACCATCGTCTTATGGTGTAGGAGATTTTGGGAAGAACGCATATACATTTGTTGATCAGCTAAAGAAATCAGATGTAAAGATCTGGCAGATCTTACCACTTAATCCTTTAGCTTATGGTAATTCACCTTATCAGCCTTATTCATCTTATGCAGGTGATGAGCTTTATATTGACTTAGAAGGCTTAGCTGCAGATGGATTACTAGAAAAAAAGGAATTAAAAACATTTAATAAGCAGGCAGTCACTGTTGAATATGAAGCTGTACGTGCACATAAAGAAGAATTATTAAGACTTGCTTGTTCTAGATTTGAATTCAGTGATGACTTCAAACAGTTTGTAGAAGAAAATGAATGGGTTAAAGGCTATGCCTTATTCCGTACATTCAAACTAACAAACGACGGAAAACCATGGACAGAATGGGAGGAAGAATACAAGGTATTCCCTCATCATCCAACATTTGAATTACTACCATTTGAAAAAGAAATTAATTATCAGGAATTCCTACAGTATTATTTCTTTAAACAGTGGTATGCATTGAAGAAATATGCAAATGATCAGGGTATTATGATTATAGGGGATATGCCTATTTATGTCGGTTTAGACAGTGCTGACTGCTGGTTAGATCAGGAAGACTTCTTATTAGAGGAAGATGGCACACCTTCATTTGTAGCTGGTGTACCACCTGATTACTTCAGTGAATTTGGACAAAGATGGGGTAACCCAATCTATGACTGGGAACATCTAGAAAAGACAAACTTCAAGTTCTGGATTGATAGAATTCATAGTGCTAATAAGCTTTATGATGAAGTGCGTATTGATCATTTCCGTGGTTTTGATACTTATTGGAAGATTCCTGCTTCTGAACCAACAGCTGTAGTAGGAGAATGGGTAGAAGCACCAGGATATGCATTATTTGATAAGCTATTTGAAGAATATCCAGATACCCATATTCTTGCAGAAGATCTAGGTTTATTAAGAGATGAAGTATATGAACTAAGAGATCATTATAACTTCAAGGGTATGTATATTTTCCAGTTCCATTATAAGGATGAATTTGATTTTGATAAGGTTGTTGTATACAGCGGTACACATGATAATGATACATTAATGGGCTGGTACAATAATCTTGATGAAAAGACACTCAAGGAAGTTGATTTACTTCTTGAAGGCTATAAGGAACGTAAGTTACATCGTCAGATGATTCATTATTGTATGGATCTTCCTGCACAGTCTGTTATCATTCCTGTATGGGATCTTCTAGGAGAACCAGAAACATCACGCTTTAATACGCCAGGTACAATTGGATCTCCTAACTGGGAATGGAAGATGTCTCGCTTTATGGAATTTAATAAGGAAATGAAATTTATGAAGAAAATCATTCATGATACGAATCGAGATGAAACTCTATGAAAAGAGCTCTTGTATTAAGTGGTGGAGGATCTAAAGGAGCCTATGAAGCAGGTTTTATAAGCGCAGCTAAAGAACTTAACCAGCATTTTGATATAGTAACAGGGACTTCTATTGGTGCTCTAAATGGTGCATTAGTGGCTATGGGAGACTATGAAGGACTAGAGTATACATGGAATATATTGGATATGGATCATGTCTTTAATAATCCACCTGATCTTTCGGATTTAAGAGATGACTTTATGACAACTTCCTTGTTTAATAAAGAAGAGGGGAATAACTTAGCGGAGCTTAAAGAATCTATCGCCCAGCAGACATCTCTCGCACAATCCTTCTTACGATATTATTTCAAAAACAAAGGCGCTGACAATACACCCTTTGTGGAACACTGCCGTGGACTAATGGATGAAGAACGTTTATTATCTTCACCAATAGATTTTGGTATATGTACAGTGCAGTTTCCAAGCATGAAGCCATGTTTCAAGACTAAATCAGAGATGGAAAGAGGTCATATGCTTGATTATTTACTTGCAAGCAGTGCCTGTTTCCCTGTCTTTCCTATGACAGAAATAGAAGGTAATAAGTATATCGATGGGGGATTTAGTGATAATCTGCCTATTGATCTAGCACTTGATATGGGTGCAGATGAGATAGTTGTCGTGGATATGCATCTTATTCCTGTGCATCCTCAATATATCAATAGACCCTCTATTATCTATTCATGTCCACCAGTGGACTTAGGTGGGTTCATGGACTTTAATAAGGATGTTCTTGAAAGAAATAAGCGTTTAGGCTATTTGATGGCTTATAAGCTATTTGGAAATTATGAAGGCAATCACTATACATTCCTGCCTTCAGTTCAATCTATTTTCCATGCTTACTACAAACAATTATTAATGATGGAAAAAGAAATGAGAGGTTTCTTCAATAGTAATGCATCAGAACTGACTTCACTATTATTAGAAGCCAATCATCAGATTAACTTAAACCTTAAAGACTATACTTATATTACTCTAGACTTTATTGGAGAACTCTTAGGCTTTGATGATTTAAGGGTGTATTCTTTCGAAGAATACAAGAATATGATTTTGAATGCATTTGAGAAATATATGGAGAAGGACTATTTCCCACAGGAGTTAAGTCTTACAAAGGTGAATCTATCCTTCTTACAGAGTCATCTCAATAGAGAATCTATTGTAGGATTCTTCTTGCATCAGATGCAGTACAAGGAATCTATGGATATGAAGTCTTATTATACATTCTGTAAAAAGGAATTGATGATGGCTTCACTCATTTATTTATTGATGGGAGGTGTAACAGATGAACATCATTAAAAGACAATGTCAGAAAGATGATTTAAAAGATGTGGTTTCTCTTTTTAATGAAGTTATTCAAAAAGGACTTTATCTAGAACAGGATTCACCTATGAAAGAAGATGAAATTGAATCATCCTCTTATTGTGGTGTGATGCTTGATGATCATCTATTAGTGGGTGCTTATTTAATTAATCCTTTGGGAACAGGACATTGTAAGCATATCGCGACTTGTTCCTATGCAGTCAAAGAGGACTATAAGAAAGAATTAGATAGTCTTATTAAGGATTCATTAGAGCAGGCATACAAATCAGGCTATACAATCATGCAGTTAAATACTGTCACTCAAACACTAAAGACTGTTTTAGATACAGTAGGGTTTAAGAGTCTTGGTATGATTCGTGATGGTTTTAAAACATCTAAAGGTGAATATGAGAACACTTATGTTTTATATCGTCCTTTAGATGACTCTATTCTAGAATGCAAAGAAAAACAGGACCCTATCTCTATTGAAATCAGCCATATCTCTAAAAAGATTCAAAATAGAGGTATTTACTGGATTGTATCAGAAGTTAAACATTATCGTATACAAACAAAAAGAGAATATTCTACCTTCGATTATCGTGATCTTCATTATCAATCAGAAGAAGATATTCAAAAATTTGTGGAAAATATTTTCCATAAGTATTATATTGAGAATGAAAAAAATCACGATACAGTGCATGTGCTATCTGTCCATACATCTAAGGACGATGCAGTCGCTGAATGGATCAAAAGAGATGATCTAGAACTACAGAAGCAGATGACAAGCATGCATAGCTTTTCAAAGGGAGTTAAGTAATGAAGGAACTGAATTATAAAAGAGTTGGAATATATGTCCTTGGATTAATTGTTTTAGGCTGTGGTATTGATCTCAATACAAAGACACAATTAGGTGTATCACCTATCATCTCGGTCGCTTATAATATTGCCACTCTCACTCATATTCCTATTGGTGTGATGACATTTATCTACTATGTATTATTAGTCATTATTCAATGGATTCTTCTAGGTAAGAAGTTTGATTATTTCCAATTCTTTCAGATCCCTGCAAGTTTATTGACAAGCTTTTTCATCCAGTTATTTGATGGAGTGATTCCCGTTGCTTCTGGCTTTCCGGCTCGTATAGCTATGCTTATTCTTGCAATTATTATTACAGGTATTGGTGCATCACTGACTGTAGGTATGAAGATTGTACCTAATCCAGCTGATGGCTTAGCAAGTGTTATAGGAGAGAAGTGTCATAAAGGATTTGGTTTTGGAAAGAATCTTTTTGATGGTATTTCTATTGTAATCTCATTGATTATAGGATTTGTGTTTACTGGTGGTATTTTAGGTATTGGACTAGGAACAGTGATTTCTATGATCTTTACAGGTCGTGTGATTGCCTTGCTTGAGACAAGCATTTCTAGACTTTATTCTTCAGTAACAAAAATGGAACTTGCTGAATAAAGAAGTACATATGTGTAGTTAAAAAGGCAAATATGCTTATGTATGCATATCTGCCTTTTTTGTATTATTAATTTTCTAAGTCTTCACCATTTGATGCAATGACTTTTTTATACCAATCAAAAGATTTTTTCTTTATACGTTTAAAAGTACCATGACCCTCATTGTCTCTATCAACATAGATGAAACCATATCTCTTTTCCATCTCACCTGTTCCATTAGAAATAAGGTCAATACATCCCCAGGTTGTATATCCCATTAAATCAACACCATCTTCATCCACAGCCTCTTTCATTGCCTGAATATGTTTCTTTAAGTATTCTATGCGATAATCATCTTGAATAGAACCATCATCTTCAATCTTATCTTTAGCGCCTAAACCATTTTCAACAATAAATAATGGTTTTTGATAACGATCATAAATCTCATTCATTGTGATTCTTAAACCTAATGGGTCAATCTGCCATCCCCAGTCACTTGTTTCTAAATAGGGATTAACAACTGAAGCAAAAATATTACTTTCTGTTTGTTTTCCTTTATCAGGATGAGCACTAGACACACGAGATGAGTAATAAGAGAAACTAACAAAATCTACTGTATTCTCTTTTAAAATAGTGGCATCACTCTCTGCGAAAGGTACTTCAGCATTTCTTCTTTCAATCCATTTTAAAGCATAACTAGGATAATAGCCTCTTGATTGAACATCAATAAACATATAGCTTTCTCTATCATCACATATTGATTTCCAATAATCTTCTGGTTTGCATGTTTCAGGATAATAAGAACCTGCTGCAAGCATGCATCCCACCATATTTTCTGGATTGATTTCATGTGCTAATTTTGTAACTAAAGCACTCGCTACTAATTCATGATGTGCGCAGGTAATCATAGCTTGAGTCTTATTTTCACCTGCCTCAAATCTTAAACCAGCTGCCACAAATGGGAAATGAAGAATCATATTAATTTCATTGAAAGTAAGCCAGTATTTAACTAAACCATTATATCTTTCAAATAATACTTTAGCTAATTTGACAAAACAATCAATCATTTCTCTATTACGCCAGCCACCAAATTTATGAATTAAATGCATTGGGCAATCAAAATGATTAATTGTGACTAATGGTTCAATCCTATATTTTTTACATTCTTTAAAAATATTTTCATAAAATAATAATCCTTTTTCGTTAGGTTCCAACTCATCACCAAGAGGGAAAATTCTTGTCCAGGCGATAGATAATCTAAAAGTTTTAAATCCCATTTCACCCATTAAAGCAATATCTTCCTTATAGTGATGATAAAAATCAACGGCTTGATGACTTGGAAAATAATGATCATCGATTCGATCTATCCACTTTTCTCCAGTCCCAATCGCATAACGATCTGATCCATGGGGCATTAAATCTACATTGGCTAAACCACGACCATCTTCAAATATGCCACCTTCAACCTGATTCGCAGCAGTGGCACCTCCCCACAAGAATCCTTTTTTAAATCCCATATTAAGTTCCTCCTCTATTTATTTTGCCACAAACAATTATAACTATCTCCATATTGTTTGGCTTCCTGTCTATAGAATAGAGGATGAGATTGAAGAAAGCAAAAAAGTTTCCATATTGGAAACTAGTTTTGTAATTCTAGTAATAGAATATCTATCATGTACTTAATGATATATTCACTGTATTTTTCATCGAGCAGGGGAACGATTATTTGTTTTTGACATAATGTTATACTTTCATTACATGTAATAAGCCATTGATCAACATGAGATTCTTTTATACGTTTAATGACACGCTTATTATAATGGAAAGAATGTCCATTTGTACTTAGTACAATTAAGATATCATTATCTAGAAAATGGTAATCCTTTTTAAAATCAGCATCACAGATAATTGTATGGATATCATATATCTGCAGTTCTCTTTGCATATTATAACAAATAGATCTGACATCACCATGTGCATATAGATACACTTTATTTGCGTTCTTGATATCCTCCATAAGCTTTTGAATCAATTTCAAATCAATATGGTTGATTGTATATTGGATGTTTTTAATGATATCTTTGGTAAAATACATCACATTTGTTTCAAAACTTTGATGTGGATTTTTAAATGATTTTCTCTTTGTGATTAAATCTAGATATTCAATACATGCATTTTTAAATTCTTCATAATTTTCATAATCTAATCTTCTTATACATTTTGATACTTGTCCTTTTGAAATCAAGGATTCTTTAGAAATATCATCAATAGTGAGTTGAGGAATTCTATGGATATTCTTTTTGATATAAGAACATAACTCAATTAAAGTTGTATTGGAAGAATTACTGTTTAAAATGTCGTTCACTTTATCAATAATCATAGTATCAACTCCATTCAATTATTAGTTTACCATGAATTGTTTTGAAAGACTATAAGCAGGGTAGAGTGTATTTTTATCATAAAATATGCAAAACTTGATTTTGTGGAATAAAACTCTTTAAAGGTAACATTTACAGTATTATAATAGTGACAAGGTCATTGAGGAGGCAATATATATGGTAAACATTATGTTATGTTGTGCGGCAGGTATGTCTACAAGCTTACTTGTTGAAAAAATGAAGAAAGAAGCAGAAAAACAGGGCATTGAAGCAAATATCTGGGCAGTTGGTGCCAATGAAGCAAAAGCAAACGGCGCTAAAGCAGATGTTGTATTACTTGGCCCACAGGTAAGATATCTTGAAGCAACTGTTAAGAAGGAAGTAGCACCAACTCCTGCACAGTTAATTGATATGCGTTCATATGGTCGCATGGATGGCGCTGCAGTATTAAAGCAGGCTATGGACTTAATTGAAGCAAATAAGTAATGAAATCCGCATTTGCGGATTTTTTGTTTTATAATGGTAATAGAGGTGAGCATGATGCAAACAATATCTATTATAGATAGAGGAACAATTCATAAGTGTAATAATGATTCATTTCTTGATTTGATAGAGAAAATAAGTGCTCTGTGTAACTTGGAAATCACTTATTATGGAATAAGCATTACCAATAAAAATACCGGTCAATTGAAGAAGTATAAGAGAGGTAGGGTATTATATAATTATCTATTAAATAATGAACTTGAAAGAATAGGTTTCTTTTCAGTACCAGATGATTTTGGGACAGTAGCATATGATTATCTCCTCTCTATTTCTATTAATTATAAGAATAACTATATAATAGCTACATTTGATAAAAATATAATCAATCATGTGGGTATTGAGGAAGTTAAAATAATATTAGATACATTTATGGGAAAACCATATATTCAGGAAATATATACAATGGATAAAGAAGAAACACCATTATTATATGCGTTGGGAATTAAAAAAGATTTCAAAACATTAAAAATACTTTCAAGTGGAGTAGTGAAGGAGGAATAAGCATGAATCTTCTTGTGTTAGGAAATGGCTTTGATTTATTACATGGCCTGCCTACAACCTATAAGGATTTTATTGATTTTACTACGCTATTTCGTATGTCATTAGAAAAGAATGATATAACAAAACTTGATTATGATGCACGTATGATAGATTTTATTCTTCATCTTTCACCTGAATTATCCAATGAACTAGAATCTCTCATTAAAGATAATCTCTGGCTTATTCATCTAGAAAAAGAAACAATAGGGGAGGGCTGGAAGGATTTTGAAAAAGAGATGTCTGAAGTCATTCAAAAGCTGGATGCAATCAGAATTGAATGTGATACACAGTTTAAATCAGGACAGAAGGTCGCAAGAGTCAATGAGTATTTGGGCACATCTCTTCTTGATTTCTGGGGAGATCGTTGTTCTTTTTCCTCTATGGAGCCTATAAAAGAATTAAGAGATATCCTCACGCATGATCTCTTACGTTTGACTAGATGCCTAGAAATATATCTGGATGCATTTGTGAATCATCTAGATACACCAAAATATGTAGAAAAACTAAAAGTATTGAATATAGATAAAGTATTAAGCTTCAATTATACAAATACGTTTGAACGTCTTTATGGTAACTCAGAAGTAGAATATGATTATATTCATGGTAAGGCAAATATCGAGCGTGATATAGATACCTGTGATCTAGTACTAGGAATAGATGAATATTTGACAGGAGAACGCAAAGATCAGGATAATGAATATATTGAGTTCAAGAAGTTCTATCAGCGTATATTTAAACGTACAGGATGTCGTTATCTCACATGGTTGAAACAGTCCCAGGAAGAACGTCTCAATATCTATATCTTTGGTCATTCTCTTGATGTCACTGATAAAGATATATTAAGACAGCTTATATTAGCTCGTCATGCGCATACAACTATCTTCTATATTCATAAATCAGATTTAAAAAATCAGATTAAGAATCTTGTGAAGGTCATAGGGGAGGATGAATTGATTGAACGAGCCTATGGTTCTCATATCACAATACATTTCAAGAAGGTATAGAAAAAGACTCCAAATTTAGGAGTCTTTATTTAATATCGCTGAATAGATCAGTTGAATATACGTTGTTTTCAATTAATTCTTTAAAAGAAGCTTTTACAACAGGTGCATCTTCTTTATATGTTACACCAAACCATGAATCCTGTACTTCTAATACCTTAACACTTAATTTATTTTCTCTTAGAAGTTCACCAATATAGATAGGTAATAAATATTCATCCTTTAGTGGGTCCTTGATGTTTTCAAAGAATTCTACAAAACCTTCTTTTAAAGTATTTACGAATTCAGGAGTTAATCCCCAGAAGTTCATAGATACATTCACGTTAGGATCAATTTCTCTGTCACCCACACGTGCACCAGTAGAAGTCTTTTCAATATTCTTAGTTTCTTCTACATCAGTTAAGTATCCCTCTTCATTCACTGCACAGATACCTCTAGTTACACCACCATTATCACTTAAAGTATTCTTTAAGATAAATCCTGCCATTGCAAGATGATCTGGTTTTTCAGGTGTATAGTCTAATAAGAAATCATGAATCTGTACAAATGCTTCTTTACCATAATAGTCATCTGCATTAATAACTGCGAATGGTTCATTAATTAAACCATCACATGCAAGAACTGCCTGTCCAGTACCCCAAGGCTTAGTACGTCCTTCAGGACATTCAATACCTTCAGGTAATGCCTTTAAATCCTGGAATGCATAGGCAATTTCTACATCATACTTCTTAGCGACTTCTTCAATACGATTCCCAATCACTTCTCTGAAGTCTTCTTCGATATCCTTGCGGATAATAAAGATAATTTTGTTGAAACCTGCGGCAATAGCGTCATGGATAGAATAATCCATAATGATTTCACCATTAGGGCCTACAGGTTCTAACTGCTTGATTCCTCCACCAAAACGTGAACCAATACCAGCAGCCATAATAACTAAACTTGTTTTCATTAGATACCTCCACTTTTACCTTTTGTAAAAGCATTCAATCATTTTAACCAACGACATAATACACTATTTGTATTCGAAAATCAAACTATTACAGTTAATCTACTCAATTTTATTAAGAAATTCTTAAGAAATTAGCATAATGCTAAGAATGATTAAGGAAAAGAAAAAGCCTCACGAATGAGGCTTCAGGTTATTAGTCTAAATCTTCACCGTTAGATTTGAATGCTTTCGCAATCCAATAGAATGATTTCTTAGGAACTCTTCTTAAGTCTAATAGTTCTTCATCCGTTCTATTAACATATACGAAATCATATCTCTTGGCAATCTGACAGCTAGAAGAAGGGATATCAATAGGGCCCCAAGTGATGTAACCTAGACAGTCAACACCATCTTCAAGAATCGCATTCTTCATTTCCTGAATATGATTACGATGATATTCAATTCTGTAGTCGTCATCTACAGTATCATTTTCATTTAATGATTCTCTTGCACCCATACCATTTTCTAATACAAAGCAAGGTAGATCATATCTTTCACTTAAAGTATTCATAACCCATCTAAATCCGATGGCATCCTTTTCTCAGCCCCATTCAGTCGCTTCTAGATGAGGGTTCTTTACTACATGCTTTTCTACAATATCATTGAAAGGTGTAGTCATATCAAATTCACCTTCAGTTAATGTATTAGAACGATAGTAAGAGAAGCATAAGTAATTACAAGTATACTTTAATATACATGGATTATATATTATTTTCTAAATATATATCAAGTGAAATGTGGCTTTCATCCCACACGCAAGCGTGTGGTTTTTTTGCCACAAATTTATAACCATTTTAAGAAGTAAACAGGTACAAGTTTGAATTTGTTTTTGTTTCAAAAAAGAGTATTTAAAATCAAGTTTAATGAAAAAATGTTTCATGATATAATTTAAACAGGTGATAAACAATGAGTATAATGACACAATTAGAATTCGCATTAGATTTCACACATGCTGAAGTGGAAATCGCCCATTACATATTAAATCATGGAGAAGATGTATTGAATTTATCTATTAAGGAACTTGCGAAAAGAACCTATACATCTCCTGCCACAATAGTAAGATTATGCCGTAAGCTAGGGTTAGAAGGGTATAATGACTTTAAAATCAAGTATTCAGCAGAACTACAATATACACTCACTAAAACCAAAAGAATCGATGTTAACTTTCCCTTTGGACCAGAAGACAACTATCCTCAGATTGCTTATAAACTCGGTACAATGAGCAGAGAAGTTATTGAAGATACAATTAAACTAATTGACTTTGATGATTTGCGTAAAGCGATAGAACTTATGAATCAATATGATTCTATAGATATATATGGAAATGGTAATTCGATGTTAGAAGCATTAAGCTTCCAGCATAAGATGACTCGTATTGGTCGTAACGTTAATATACGTACATTAGAAGGAGAACAGATCTTTTTAGCTTATAACTCTACGCCTCATCATCTTGCAATGATTCTTTCTTATTCAGGAGAAACAGCAGAAATCATCCGTATTGCCCAGACTCTCAAAGAGAAGGGGACTAAGATGATAGTAATCACATCACTAGGTGATAATCAGCTTTCACACTATGGTGATGTAGTCTTAAGAGTTGGTTCAAGAGAAAAAATATTTACTAAAATTGCACCATTTGCCTCAAATCTATCAATGGATTATATTTTGAATCTCATCTTTTCATGTATATTCCAACGTGATTATAATCGTAATTTAGAGAAAAAAGTGAATTATGACAAGAGAAAAGATGCACGACATCCGGAACGATCTCCAGTTAATGATATCTAATAGGAGGGTGTCGATTAGTGAAATGTAATGCTTTTCATTTACAAAGAATAAGTATATAATGATTTTGCCGTGTAGGATATGCCCTGTGGCTACCTATTTAGGAGCTAACTTAATATTCTGCTGGCAAAATTTATATTTACGTCATATTGCAACACGCAAATGACAGTGGAGGAAACAAATGAATAACAAAAAAACAAAGAATCTTACTTTACTTGCATTATTTATTGCGATTGAAGCAGTGATGGTCATGGTACCATTTTTAGGATTTATCCCTATTGGACCATTAAGAGCCACTTTACTTCATGTCCCAGTTATTATTGCAGCAATTGTATTAGGTACTAAGCAGGGATGCTTGATTGGCCTTGTATTTGGTTTATCTTCATTATTGATGAACACAATGCAGCCAACAGTGACATCTTTCGTATTCTCACCATTTATTAGTGGATCAGTACTTAGTGCAGTGATTGCGATTGTCCCAAGAGTAATGATTGGATTCGTATCAGGAACTGTTTATCAGTTACTTAAAAATAAACAGCAGACTATTGCGATTGCAGTAGCTGCATTCCTAGGTGCTTTAACTAATACAGTATTGGTATTAGGCGGTATCTGGGCTTTATTTGGTACATCTTATGCAAAAGCAATTGGTCAAGATGCAAGTAAACTTGGAAGCTATTTCTTAGCTGTATCAAGTACACAGAGCTTACTTGAAGCTTTTGTAGGTGTTGTTATTGTGGTAATTGTTACAAAACCTCTCTTCGCTTTAATGAAGCGTGGATAACTTATAAATGAAAAGAGGGTATTAATAGATGAAGAAATTGATTATTGGGATTACTGGTTCTATTGCAGCCTTTAAGACTGTACAGTTCATTAGTGATCTAGTGAAAGAAAAATATGAAATTGAAGTGATGCTCACTCAAAGTGCAGCTAAGTTTGTCACACCAACTTCTATTTCTGCTCTTACTAAGAAGAAAACTTATATTGATGTCTTTGATGATGATCCTGGATGTATTACACATGTAGATATTGTCAAGGATGCTGATTTATTTATGATTGTACCAGCAAGTGCTACAACTATTGCAAAATGTGCGAATGGAATTGCGGACAATATGTTAACAGCAGCTTTTTTAGCAGCAACATGTCCTAAACTTATTGCGCCAGCTATGAATGTTCATATGTATGAAAACAAAGCTACACAGCGTAATATCCAGACTTTAAAGGATGATGGTGTCTTATTTGTAGAACCAGCTGTAGGACTATTAGCATGTGGTGATACAGGTAAAGGTAAACTTGCGGATTATGATCATCTTCATTTAATGATGGAATATGCACTCAGTGATCATCCATTAAAGGGTAAAAAAGTATTAGTCACTGCAGGACCTACTCAGGAAGCACTTGATCCTGTTCGTTTTCTGACTAATCATTCATCTGGTAAGATGGGCTATTCTATTGCCCGTGCTGCTTTTGTATTAGGTGCTCAGGTTAGATTAATTCATGGACCTACATCTCTAAATCCAGTCCCTTATATCATCAATCAGTCTATTACAAGTACCCAGGATTTATTTGAATGTGTAAAAAGACATCATACACATTATGACTATATTATTATGGCAGCTGCAGTAGGTGATTATTCACCAGTAGAAACATCTCCAGAAAAGATCAAGAAGAAAGAAGAAGAATTTGTCCTTACTCTTAAAAAGAATCCAGATATCCTTGATTATATAGGGCATCATCAAGTTGAACATCAAGTGATATGTGGATTTGCGATGGAAACACAGGATTTAATTGAAAATGCCTCAAAGAAACTCAATAAGAAACAATGTGATTTGATTGTAGCCAACCATCTTAAAACAGAAGGTGCAGGATTCCAGGGTGATACTAATGTAGTCACAATCATTACTCAGGATTCTATGAAAGATATCGATAAGATGGCTAAATCAGATCTAAGTTATATTATCTTAAAAGAATGTATGAAAATAGGAGCTAAGAAATAAGAATGCTATTGGTTATAGATATCGGTAATACAAATATTACTATTGGTGTTTACAAAGAAAATCACTTAGTAGGTCGATTCCGTATGACTACACGTATGGAACGTACTTCAGATGAATATGGTTTAATGCTTCATTCATACCTTCAGGCATCTCATTTAAATGTAGAAGATGTTAAAGATGTTATTATTAGTTCAGTTGTACCAAAGATCAACTATTCTTTCTCGAGTTCCATTATTAAATACTTTCACATCAGACCACTTTTTGTTGGTCCGGGTGTGAAAACAGGCATCAATATTCAAATTGATCATACATCTACACTTGGCTCAGACCGTTTAGTAGATGCCGCAGGGGCTTATTATACTTATGGTGGTCCCTGCCTCGTTATTGATTTTGGTACAGCTACTACTTATGATGTTATTACAGATAAAGGAGTTTTCATTGGCGGAGTGATTGCGCCAGGTATTGGTATAGAAGCAGGCGTTCTTTCTTCTATGGCTGCTCAGCTTCCAGAAATCGAATTAGTCAAACCACAGCATATTATTGCGAAAAATACAGTCACTGCAATGCAGGCGGGGGTTGTTTATGGCTATATTGGTAAGACAGAATATATTATCAAGAAGATCAAGGAAGAATATGGTCAGAATTTAAAGGTAGTTTCTACAGGAGGCTTAGGTAAGCTTATTGCGAAAGAAACAGACCTCATTGATATTTATGATCAGGAACTTACATTTAAAGGTTTAAAAATCATATATGATAAGAACAAGAAGGATCGTCACTGATCCTTCATTTTTTTGGGCCTTCATTTTATAATTGAGGCCCTTCATTTTTTTTACAAATCTTATTGACACATATATTATTATTTGGTAATATAAATGAGCACTCCTCGAGTGTTAGTGAGGCCGCATTCGTATAATGGCTATTATATCTGCTTGCCATGCAGAGGACGCCGGTTCGACTCCGGCATGTGGCTCCATTTAAAAATTTCATATGCCGCATTCGTATAATGGCTATTATATCTGCTTGCCATGCAGAGGACGCCGGTTCGACTCCGGCATGTGGCTCCATTTAAAAATTTCATATGCCGCATTCGTATAATGGCTATTATATCTGCTTGCCATGCAGAGGACGCCGGTTCGACTCCGGCATGTGGCTCCATTGAAATCAACTAGGCTAACGCCTAGTTTTTTTGTGCATCTTAAACATTCATTTCTACCACTTAGTTGGATAAGATGTCTATATATATTTGATTATGATATCATTTAAATATCGGAGGAAGACTATGAAGACAAGAATTGAATTGATACCTGAAGATCAGACAGAAGAAATAGTAATTAAGTGTCATCAAATAACAGAAGAAATACAAAATATCATATCTCTAACAGAAAATGAGAAGAAAATTATTGGATACAAAAGAGGGGTCATACACCCTTTGGATATAAATAATATCTATTATTTTGAAATTGTAGATCAAAAAGCATTTATCTATTGTGAGAAAGAATTATATGAATCAAAGATGAAACTTTACGAATTTGAACATGAAACAGAAGGGACTTCTTTCTTTCGTGCGTCTAAAGCACTCGTTATAAATGCAGATAAGATAGATTCTATCAAACCTTCATTATCTGGAAGATTTGAAGTGATATTAACAAATAAAGAGAAACTCATTGTTTCGAGACAATATGTACGTGTACTTAAACATATGATTGGATTATAGGAGAACGAAAATGGATAAAAATGAAATGATACATACAATGACTATTCAATATTTTGTGATATACACCTTATCTATGATTGCGACTATCTTATTCTGTCATATAGATCAACCGCAAATAAAAATGATTTCAGTTAATTATCTCGCTCAGGTGGC
Organism: uncultured Catenibacterium sp.; assembly: GCA_900540685.1. Lineage (GTDB taxonomy): Bacteria > Bacillota_I > Bacilli_A > Erysipelotrichales > Coprobacillaceae > Catenibacterium. The sequence continues at coordinate 24,013 of UQGS01000021.1, forward strand.
TGTCTTTTCATTATTTGCCTGTCTTCCTACGATGGTTTATTACTTTAAACAACCCCAAAACATAGCAGTGAAGAATATCATTCATACAATATTACTAGAAATGATTCTGTTGATTGCGGGATATCATATTGGTATGTATCACGATTTATTTGGTGGATGTTTATTCTTTGTGACAGTTTTTGTGGTAGATATATTAGTCAGAATATTCAATTATCTCAATGATTGTCATATGGCAAATGAAATCAATAAAGCATTAAAGAACAGAAAAGGTGATGACTATGAAAAGTATTGAAATCAAACATCTTACAAAATCATTTGGTGATATAAAAGCAGTAGATGATTTAAGTTTTACTGTAGAAAAGGGTACCTTCTTTTCTTTTTTAGGTATCAATGGTGCAGGTAAGAGTACCACTATTTCTATGATGTGTGGTGAATTATCAAATGATGCAGGGGAAATCTATATAGAAGGAAAAAATATAAAAAACTATATGAATGATATCAGAAGTTCTATAGGTGTTGTGTATCAAACGTCTGCATTGGATGATGTGCTAACTGTATATGATAACTTAAAATATCGTGGTGCTTTATATAATATCAAGGAAAATGAATTAAAGAGTAGAATTTATGAATTAGCTTCTTTATTAGACTTCAAGGATTACTTAAAGAAGCCTTTAAATAAACTATCGGGCGGACAGAAAAGACGTATAGATATCGCACGTGCGCTTATTCATGAACCACAGCTTCTTATCTTAGATGAACCAACAACAGGTCTAGATCCTCAAACAAGAAAGATATTATGGAAGGTTATCAATGATCTAAGAAAAGAAAAACATATGACAGTCTTCTTAACAACACATTATATGGAAGAAGCAGCAGAAGCTGATCAGGTAGTTATTATTGATCATGGCCGTAAAATAGCTTCAGGAACACCTCATGAATTAAAACTTAAATATGCCTACGATTATTTAAATATCTATGATGTTGAAGAAGAGGATATTCAATCTCTAGGCTATCCTTATACAAGAATAAAGGATGGATATACAATTCGCATTAATCATCCAAGTGATGCAAAACAGTTAATCATTCAAAGACCGGAACTTTTTGATGACTTTGAACTTGTGAAGGGAAGAATGGATGATGTTTTCTTAAATGTGACAGGAAATAAACTCCCAGGAGGTGATCGATTATGAGACATTTAGTATTAAGACATACAGTTTTATTCTTTAAAGATAAAGGACGTTTCTTAACAGCTTTAATTACACCTATTGTACTCATTGTGCTCTATATGACATTTCTAGGTACTGTCTATCATGATTCTTTAGATAGTATAGTGAAATACTTTGATGTGTCGCAAAAGATGATTGATGCTTTTGTGAATGGATATCTTTTCTCTTCACTACTTGCAGTCAGCTGTGTGACAGTATCGTTTTGTTCGAATATGATCATGGTACAGGATAAAGCAGACAATAAGGTCAAAGATTTACTTATTGCGCCAATAAGTAAAACGATATTAGCTCTTAGCTATTTTATCTCTACTCTTATTATTACAATGATTATTAATATGACGGCTTTACTGGCTTGTTTTATTGTTTTAGGTGCATCTCATTGGGTTTTACCTATTCAGGATATATTCTATTGTGTAGTTGATATAATCCTGCTTACATTATTTGGGACATCATTGTCATCTATTATTAATTATTTCCTTACAACTCAGGGGCAGATATCAGCAGTCAGCAGTATTGTGAGTGCAGGCTATGGTTTTTTATGTGGGGCTTATATGCCTATCTCTCAATTCACACCTGCAGTACGTACATTTATTAAATTCTTACCAGGAACATATGGGACATCACTCATTCGTAATCATTTGCTGAAAAGCTTATTCACAAAGCTAGGTACAAAGGTTCCAGTTGATGTCATGAATGTCATACATCAAAGCTTTGATACATCCTTCACACTTATGGGACATACTGTAACTCAAACGATGATGTATCTTATTATGATATTTACATGTGTTATTCTTTTGCTTGTCTATATCTTTTTGAATTACAAAAAGAAAAATATGTAAAATTGATGTATTTTTAATCCTAGGATTGAAAAATATCAGAAATAGTTTAAGATGTTTTTTGTGGAGGATTTTGTTAGTAGTACCATGAAAATCTTAAAGAAAATAATTATTCTTATTGTATTGGTGATATGTTATGTATTAGCCAATGCAGGAAGTATTTATATATATAGTTTTAAAGATGAGGCAAGAAGTGCGGATGTTGCGATTGTCTTAGGTGCATCTACATATAATGGACATGCATCACCTGTATATCAGGAAAGAATTAACCATGCAGTTGTTTTATATAATAAGCATCTCGTTAAGAAGATTATTACAACAGGAGGCTATGGAAAAGGCAATCCTGTGAGTGATGCTTATAATGCAAAGCTTTATGCAATTAGTCAAGGTGTACCAGAAGATGATATTCTTACTGAAGATCAATCAACAGTCACTTTAGAGAATTTAATTAATGCAAAAAAGATAATGGATGTCTACAATTATAAGATGGCTTTAATTGTAAGTGATCCATTACATATGAAAAGAGCGATGCTTCAGGCTAAGGATGCAGGAATCACAGCGTATACCTCACCGACTAAGTCTTCTCGATATCGTACAAGAGATACTAAGTTCAAGTTCCTGAAACGTGAAGTAATCAATTATATTGGTTATAAATGGTATCGTCTCTTTAAATCCCTTATCAAAGTATGATAGAATAGTATTAAGGTTGAAGGGAGCTGTTTGTCGTGTTTATGATTAATACAGGATGTATATGCTGTGCAATTCTCGCATTAACATTCTTGTTTTATTATATAATTTGTACATGTCTTAAGGGATTGGGAGTATATCATATCAGTGCATTTAAGGATGTACCTCGTGAAGAAAGCCGTTATTATGATAAGAAAAGAATCAGCCGTGCTCAAAGAAGTGCATTTAAGAAATGGTTTATCATATTAAGTATAGGTACAATACTATCATATTATATTAGTCAGTACTTTGCCTATGCTGCAATAGGACTATGGGCACTTATATTCTTTAAAGATATCTTTGTGAAAAAAGAGAACTTATTTCGTAACTATCGTATCTAATGGCCTTTATAGGCCATTATTTTTTTGAGGTGACTATGGAAAAAATATTACTTGTACTTATATGTATTTTAGGTGTTGTCATCATGGTCAAAGGTCTTGTGAGTCGTTTTCAATATCGACTTAAAGCAACACGCTGTTCTTTACAGACATCAGGAAAAATTATAGATATCAAACAGACAGAATCTTTTATTTATACAATGACTGTTCAATACTATGCAGAAGGGAAGTTTATTGAAAGAAAACCTTCTATCACATACTTCCAGATGAAATACTTTAAACTCAATAAAAACATTACTATAGACTATGATCCTACATCTTGTGATACGTTTATTATTGAAGAAGACTTATTCCCAATACGTTTGACTAACTTTCTTATATTCAGTGGATTTACATTAGTCTGCTGTACTGCCATATTTATTATGTGAGGTTGTTATGAAGAAAATAATATTGCTGCTTCTTAGTGTGCTCTTAACTGCCTGTGCACCTACTTCAAGCACAAATAAAAAATATATCAATACTTCAGGTAATACTCTAGAAACACGTATCCCTGTACCAGCTGGTTATTCACGAGAACAGAGTGACTTTGCACATTTTTTACAGTCATATCCTTTAAAGGAAAGTGGTAGTCCTATTCTTTTGTATAATGGAAAGAAGAAATGGAATCAAAGTGCACAGATTGGAGTCTTTAAGCTTCCATTAGAAAATGAAAACCTCCAACAATGTGCCGACTCAGTCATGAGAGTTTATGCAGAATATTACTGGAATACAAAACAATATGACAAGATTCAATTTCATTTAAGCGATGGATTTTTATTATCTTATACTCAATGGCGTGAAGGGAATCGTGTCGTCATTAAGAATGATCATGCATCTTATGTGAAAAGTGCTTCCTATGATGATTCTTATGAATGCTTCAAGAAATACTTGCGTATTGTATTTGCTTATTCAGGCAGTGCAAGTATGGTCAGTGAATCTGCACCAATTGCATCTGGTGATATAAGAGTAGGAGATGTTTTCTTGAAAGGTGGTTCACCAGGGCATGTCGTGATGATTGTAGATGTTTGTACAAATAAGGAAGGTAAGAAAGCTTTCTTACTTGCACAAGGTTATATGCCTGCTCAGGAATTTCATTTATTAAAGAATCCGTCACATGATGATCCCTGGTATTATGAAGATGAAATCAAATACCCATTCGAAACACCTGATTATACTTTTGAGGAAGGTAGTTTAAGAAGATTATGTTATTGATGAATGTGTTTAGTGGTCACAGAATAGATCCATTACATATTAAGGAAGATGATATTCATCTAGAGGATATTGCACATGCATTAAGTCTTATATGTCGTGGTAATGGTCATATTAAATATTTCTACTCAGTCGCACAGCATTCTCTCAACTGCGCGAAAGAAGCAAAAAATAGAGGATATAGTAAAGATGTTGTATTATCGTGCTTATTTCATGATGCAAGTGAAGCGTATATGAGTGATTTGATTACTCCTATTAAGAAGCAGATGAAAGAGTATCAGATGATAGAAGATCAACTCCTAGAGACTATCTTTCAGGCTTTTCATATTCAATTACAGGATGAAGAGAAAACAATCTGGAAAGAAATGGATCATCTATTACTTGAAGCAGAATTGAAAGAGATGATGCCTTTAGAAGAAAATAGAGCTTCTGTCACATTAATGAGTGTCCCTGATTTAAAGGAACAAAATTATCGAGAAATAGAAGAAGAATTCAAGGCTTATGCCCTTGAATTATTGGAGGACTTGTAATGAAGATTTATGTTACTTATACATTTTTAAATAAAGAAGATAGAGACGCTTTCTATCAATCTATTATAGACAATCATATTCAGGAACTGTCATCAGCTGATGAAGGATGCTTGAAGTATTCTTATACACTTGTAGATGATACGATTCTCTTTTTACAAGAAGAATGGGTATCTGAGCAGTTGCAGTTAAAACATCTAAAACAGTCTCATATAGATATCTTGAAACAATTAAAGAGTCAATATTTATGTCAAACTACAGTGTGTCATGGCACTGCTTGTTTAGAAACTGAACGTTTAATATTAAGAGAATTTAAAATAGAAGACGCAGATGATATGTATCATCATTGGGCTAATGATGAAAAGGTCACTCGTTATTTGACTTGGCCACCTCATCAAAGTATAGAAGATACAAAGCAGTTACTTTCTTCCTGGATTCAGTCTTATGAAAATGGTGATTCATATAACTGGGGTATAGTAGTAAAGGATAAGAGTACACTCATTGGAAACATATCTGTCACACATATTGATAAGAATACAAATACAGTAGAAATAGGCTATTGTATTGGACAGGCTTATTGGGGTCATGGATATGTTGCTGAAGCACTTAAAGAAGTGATTTCTTACTTGTTTAAAGAAGGATATGATCTTGTTCGTGCAAGACATGATAAAAATAATCCTCGTTCAGGTCAAGTGATGATCAAGGTGGGTATGAAATATGAGGGAACTCTCAGAAAATATGCAAAAAATAACCAGGGAGTGGTAGATGATGTTCTATACTCAATTCTTCCTGAAGAATTAGAATAGGAGAACGTATGGAAGTTAAAGAAATATGCTTAGCACATGTCAAAGAGATATCGCAATTATTTAATGAAATATTCTCCAGGGAACCATGGAATGATGAATGGAGTGAAGAAGATCTCTCTATTTATATGCATGATCTGGTAGGGAATCGCTTATCGCTTTCTATTGGCTTATATGATGAAGATAAACTCATTGGAATTGCGTTAGGTCGCATTAAACATTGGTATAATGGCAGAGAATTCTGGATTGATGAATTTGGAATTATGACGGATGAACAGTCTAAAGGACTTGGAACTCAATTTATGGACTTAGTTGTTGATTATACGAAAAAAAGAGGGATAGATCGTATTATGTTGATTACAGAAAGAGAATTTCCTGCTTATTACTTCTATCAGAAAAATGGATTTGAAGAACAATCATCACAGGTTGTCTTTATGAAACAATACTAATGAACGTGTGCATATTTTGTATGCGCACTTTTTTGTCCTAAAAAATAGATTATTGACTCTTTCAATGACAAAATACATCCTATAAATTGCGTATAATTACTATCATTTATAAAATGAAAGCGCTATAATAGTAGTGGTTAAAAATGTATTGTAAGGAGAGTAATAATATGAAACTATTAGAACCAATTAAAGTAGGTCCAATCACATTAAAAAACCGTATCATGTTCCCACCAATGACAACTGGTTATGAAGAACGTGATGGTTCAATTTCTAAACAGAGCTTCAACTTCTATAAACGTATTGCAGAAGGTGGTGTATCTTATATCGTACTTGGAGACGTTGCACCAGTAAACACTGTTTCTCCAACACCAAAACTATTCAAGGATGAACAGATTCCAGCTTATAAAGAATTAGCTGATGCATTACATGAATTTGATTGTAAATTAGGTATTCAGATTTTCCATCCTGAATATGATGTTCAGGCTTTAGCTGAAATGTTTAAAAAAGGTGATATGCAGGCAGCACGTGCTAAATTACATCATGATATGCTTCATTTCACTGATGAAGTATCTCCAGAAGCATTAAATACAATTCTTAAGCAGATGGGTGAATGCGTAAGACGTGCTTATGAAGCTGGCGTAGACGTAGTAGAAGTTCATGGAGACCGTTTAGTAGGTGCTTTATGTTCTACAGTATTAAACCACCGTACTGATGAATACGGAGGAAGCTTTGAAAATAGAACACGTTTCGCATTACAGGTTGTTGAAAGCATTAAAGAACATGCCCCTCATATCTGTATTGATTATAAACTTCCAATCATCACTGATAACCCATTAAGAGGTAAAGGTGGATTAAAGATTGATGAAGCAGTAGAATTTGCGAAAAAGCTTGAAGAAGCAGGCGTTAACATGATCCATGTTGGACAGGCAAACCATACTGGTAATCTTAATGATACTATTCCAGCAATGGGTACTCAGCCATATTGTTTCATGCAGTCTTATACTAAGAGAGTAAAAGATGCTGTTAGTATTCCAGTATCTGCAGTAGGACGTATCGTTACTCCACAAAACGGTGAAGCATTAATCGAAAATGGTGTATGTGATATCGTAGGTTATGGACGTTCATTATTAGCTGATCCTGATTATGTTAAAAAGATTGAAGATGGACAGCCATGCAGAATCCGTTTATGTATGATGTGTAATAAGGGATGTACAGACTCTATCCAGAATAGAAAGTTCTTAAGCTGTGTTCTTAATGCAGAAAACGGTTATGAATATGAAAGAACAATTACACCTGCTGATAATAAGAAGAAGGTTGTTATTGTAGGTGCAGGACCTGCAGGCTTAGAAGCTGCGAGAGTTGCGAGAGTCAAAGGTCATGACGTTATTGTTTATGACAAGGATACTCAAGTAGGCGGACAGTTAAATATCGCTTCTGTACCACCTAGAAAAGAAGAAATGAATCGTGCTATTCATTATCTAGCTAATGAAGTCAAAGTATTAGGTGTAGACTTACGTTTAGGTAAAGCTGTTACTAGCGAAGATATCTTAGCTGATCAGCCTGATGAAGTAATCGTTGCAACAGGTGCTTCTAACTTCATCTTAAATATCCCTGGTAAGGATATGCCTCATGTACAGGATGCTTGGAAAGTACTTGCAAATGAACAGTTCCCAGCAGGTAGAATCGTTGTAATCGGTGGTGGACTTGTAGGTGCTGAAACAGCTGAATATCTTGCACTTAGAGGAAATGATGTAAGTATCGTAGAAATGATGGATACTATCGCAAAAGAAGAATCAACTACAATTCGTCCAGAAATGATGGCTGATTTTGAAAAGCATGGTGTTAAACAGTTCACTAATACTAAGGTAACAGAAATCACTGCAACTTCAGTAGAAGCAGAAACTGCAGAAGGTAACGTATCTCTTCCATGTGATTATGTAGTATTTGCAGTAGGTGCACGTTCTAATGCATTTGATACAACTGCATTAGAAGAAAAGAACATCCATGTTCAGGTTGTTGGTGATGCAAATAAGGTTGCAGACATCAATTCAGCAATTGAATCTGGTTATCTTGCAGCTAACGCATTATAAGATCTTTAGGTAATTTAAAATAACTAGGGGTTTCCTATATTTTAGTTATTATGAATCACGGGGTGAAAGTCACCCCGTGATTCTTTATAGTCTAGAAGTCTATTTCAGAAATATCTAAATCTAACGATGAGTCTTCATCGTTATT
>UQGS01000022.1 GCA_900540685.1 uncultured Catenibacterium sp.
AACTACATTTGTACAAATATACACTCATAGTAGGAAAAAAGGCGATAAAAAAGAGCCAACTTCTTAAGTTGACTCCATTGGACTAGGGTTGCCCCTAGTCCTTTTAAGCGTTCATCTCTTCTGAAAGTTCTTCCCATTCCAGCATGAGTTCTTCTAATTTGTTGTTTAAGTCTTCTAGTTCTGCAGTGATTTCATTATATTTCTGATAATCATTCATGACTTCATCACTATGAAGTTCTTCTTCCTTACTACTGATCTTCTCTTCAAAGTCAGAAATATCATTTTCTATCTTCTTTAATCTATTCTTCTTTTTCTTATCAATCGTATTTTGAACCTTGACTGCTGTTTCTTTCACAACTTCTTCTACTTGACGATGTTCTAGATAATAAGCATAGTTACCACTAAAGATTTCATCACCATGAGGATTCATCTCTACAATCTTAGTTGCTAATTTATTAATAAAATAACGGTCATGAGAAATAAAGAGAATTGTACCAGGAAAATCTAATAAAGCATCTTCTAGTACTTCCTTAGACTGAATATCTAAGTGGTTTGTCGGTTCATCTAGAATCAAGAAGCTGGCTTTATTAAGTAATAGCTTAATTAAGACAATACGTCCTTTTTCACCACCGGATAAAACATCAATTGTTTTAAATACATCTTCACCCTTGAATAAGAATGCAGCACAGATATTTCTGATTTCTGTATTATTCATATCAGGATAAGCATCATGTATTTCATCAAAGATTGTTTTTTCAGGAGATAAAGAAGTCTGTTCCTGATCATAATAACCAATCATAACCTTAGAACCTAAACGAATACGTCCATGTACAGGTAGATAATCCTTTAAAATCAAATGGAACATCGTTGTTTTACCTACACCATTAGGTCCAAGTAATGCAACTCTTTCACCTTTCTTGACTTCAAAAGATACAGAATCAAACAGTGGCTTATCAAAAGCCATGGCTACATCATCCACCTTTAAAACATCATAACCACTCTCTACTTCTGGTTCAAATGCAAAACGGATACTAGAAGGAAGACTTTCTGGTCTTTCTACTTTTTCCATACGTTCAAGTGCTTTCTCTTTAGATTCAGCACGTTTTACCTGTTTCTCACGGTTATAAGATTTTAAACGGTCAATAGACTCCTGCATACGTTTAATATCTTTTTGGTTATTTAAGTAATGTTTTAATTCTACATCACGATCATGTTTCTTGATTTCTGCATATTTAGAATAATTACACTTATAAATCTTACTTCTACCATTTTCTATTTCCATAATAGAAGTAGACACCTGATCAATAAAATAACGGTCATGGGATACTACAATCACAGCTTTATTATACTGTTTCAAATAGTTTTCTAACCATTCAATAGAATTCACATCAAGATGGTTTGTTGGTTCATCAAGTAATAATAAATCAGGAGAACGTAATAGCAGCTGACCTAACGCAATTCTTGTCTTCTGTCCACCAGATAAAATACCGATAGGCTTATACCACATATCCTCATCAAAACCTAAACCATTGAGAACACCTTTCACCTGTGACTCCATGGCATAACCGCCTTCATCCTGGAACTTAGATAATAAAGCATCATACTGATTCATGATTGAATCTAAATCAGTTGTAACAGCCATTTCCTGTTCCAATTCACGAATACGTTTCTCTATCTTCTTTAAATCTTCAAAAGGTTCTTCTAGTGTTTCATAAATACTCTTATTAAGATCGAACTTATGTTCCTGATTCAATGTACCAATACGAATATTCTTCGCAATAGTCATCATACCATCATCATAAGCCTCTTCATTTAAAAGAATTCTAAGCAATGTACTCTTACCAGCACCATTCACACCAATGATGGCAAGCTTATCATGCTCTTCTATATGGAAAGTTATATTTTTTAGGACTTCTTTTCCCGAATAAGATTTAGTCAGTCCTGAACAAGATAATATCATTTTTTCATCACCCAGTGTATTGTACCAATTTAACGAAATAAATACAAATTATCTTTGTTTTTTATATTGCACATAGAATAGTATATGTGTATAATTGTATACAATAGTAAACAAGGGGGAGAAGATTATATGAATCTAGCGTATAAAATCTTGAATGCACATCTTAAAGAAGGAGAATTAGTTCCAGGAACATCTATTTGTATCGGAATTGACCAGACTTTAACACAGGATTCTACAGGTACAATGGCTTATCTTCAGTTAGAAGCTATGAATGTAGGACATGTTGCAGTAGAAAAAGCAGTGGCTTATATTGACCATAACATGCTTCAGACTGGTTTTGAAAACATGGATGACCATGAATTTATTAAATCAGTTGCAAGAAAGCATGGTATTACATTCTCTAAACCAGGTAATGGTGTCTGTCATCAGTTACAGCTTGAAAATTTCTCACATCCAGGTAAGACGCTTATTGGTTCAGATTCTCATACACCAACATGTGGTGCAATGGGTATGATTGCGATTGGTGCAGGAGGACTTGATGTAGCCGTTGCCATGGCAACAGGTAAGTACTATGTTCAGTGTCCATCAGTATTACAGGTTAAATTAACAGGACGTAAAGCACCTTGGGTATCAGCAAAAGATGTTATCTTAAAAATCCTACAGGAATTATCAGTAAAAGGTGGGGTTAATAAGATTGTTGAATATACAGGTGAAGGTTTAAATGATCTTTCACTCACTGACCGTGCCACTATCTGTAACATGGGTGCAGAACTAGGTGCAACTACTTCAGTATTCCCAACAGATGAAAATACTTTAGCTTACTTAAAACAGCAGGGTAGAGAAGATGAATATGTTGAAATGAAAGCAGATGAAGATGCAACATATGATGAAACTATTGAAATCGATATGTCTACATTAGTTCCTATGGTTGCTCAGCCTCATTCACCAGATAATGTAGTAGACGTCAAAGAATTAGAAGGTATGAAGATCAACCAGGTAGTCATTGGTTCTTGTACAAACTCATCTTTACCAGATATGATGCGTGCTGCAAAGATCTTAAAAGGTCGTAAAGTTGCTGAAGATGTTTCTTTAGTTATTGCGCCAGGTTCATCTTCTATTCTTTCTATGCTTGCACAAAATGGTGCTCTTGCAGATATGATTCATGCAGGTGCTAGAATTCTTGAATGTGGATGTGGTCCTTGCATCGGTATGGGACAGGCTCCATTATCAAAAGGTGTTTCTTTAAGAACAATCAACCGTAACTTCAAAGGACGTTCTGGTACAAATGATGCAAGTGTATATCTAGTCTCTCCAGAAGTTGCTGCATTATCTGCAGTCAAAGGTTACTTATCACAGGAATTTGAAGATGATATGGTATTAGAAGAAGTACCAGATACACCATTTGTGAAGAACCCTAACTTCTTTATTAGTGAATATATCCCTGATAATGAAATCTATATGGGACCTAATATCAAACCAGTTCCTAGAGGAGATAAATTAACAGATACAGTAAGTGGTAAAGTTGTATTAAAAGTAGGAGACAATATCTCTACAGACCATATTGTACCATCTGATTCTAAATTACTTCCATTCCGTTCTAATGTCCCTCATTTAGCTAAGTTCTCATTCTCTAAGGTAGATCCTGAATTCTATGATAGAGCCGTTAAAAACAATGGTGGATTCATTGTAGGTGGAGATAACTATGGACAGGGTTCTTCAAGAGAACATGCTGCATTAGTACCTAACTACTTAAAGATCAAAGCTATCTTTGCGATTTCATTTGCGAGAATTCATCGTTCTAACTTAATCAACAATGGTATTCTTCCACTTGTGATTGATGCAAAAGATTATGATTTCTTCAATAATCAGGATGATTATGAATTAAGTGACTTATTAACAGCTGTAGAAGAAGGTAAAGACATTGTAGTAACTAATAAGACTACAAATGAAACTATTACAGCACATCTATCATTATCTGCACGTGAAAAAGTCATGATTCAGTATGGTGGATTATTAAATGCAATTAAAGAACTAGGAGGAGATTTCTAATGAAAGCAGTACTTATTCCAGGTGATGGTATTGGACCAGAGATTTCAGCAAGTGTTGAATCTATCACAAAAGCAATGAACCTAGATATCGAATGGGTTAAATATAGAGCAGGTGCCGAGTATGCAAAAGAAACAGGTGAAGTATGGGAACCTGGCCTTGTTGATGCAATTGAAGAATACAAATGGGCTTTAAAAGGTCCTACAGCCACTCCAATTGGAACAGGCTTTAGAAGTGTGAATGTTGCATTAAGACAGAAATTCTCTACTTATGCGAATGTACGTCCTTTACGTAACTTCAAGGGTATTGACTCTAAATATGAAAATATTGACTTAGTGATCATTAGAGAAAATACTGAAGACTTATATAAAGGTATTGAATATATGTTGACTGATGATATTGCGAATGGTGTTAAGTTAATCACTAGAGAAGCTTCTACACGTATTTGTCGTTATGCATTTGAATATGCACGCACAAATAACAGAAAAAAAGTGACAGCCATCCATAAAGCCAATATAATGAAGTATACAGATGGTCTTTTCCTTGATTGTTATAGAGAAGTGGCAAAAGACTATCCAGAAATAGAAACACAGGAAGTTATTATTGATAATATGTGTATGCAGCTTGTACAGCGTCCAGAAACATTTGATGTCCTTGTCGCACCAAACTTATATGGGGATATTGTTTCTGACTTATGTGCTGGTCTTGTAGGTGGTCTTGGTATTGCTCCATCAGGTAATATTGGTGATGATTACCGTATTTATGAAGCTGTTCATGGCAGTGCACCTGATATTGCAGGTAAAGGTATTGCGAACCCAAGTTCTTTAATTCTTGCATTCGCAATGATGCTTGAAGCATTAAATAAACAGAAAGAAGCACAGTCTTTAAGAGAAGCCTTAGCAGCAGTCGTAGAAGAAGGTAAGTACACTACACCAGATATTGGTGGACAGGCAACTACAAAAGAGTTTACAGACGCAATTATCGATAAATTATAAGAGGAGGGAAAAGAAATGCCATCTCATAGCATTTTTGAATCAACTTCCCATGGATCATTGGGCTCTAAAATATTTATCTTATTACGTGATCGTATTCTTAATGAAAGTTATAAATGCGGTGATAAATTAAATGAATTAACACTTGCGAAAGAGTTGAAGATTTCTCGTACACCTATTAGAGAAGCTTTAAAACAGCTAGAATTAGAAGGTTTAGTAGAAAGTATTCCTAATAAAGGTGTTTATGTCAAAGGTTTTTCACCTCGTGATATTGATGATATGTTTGAAATACGTCTTTCTTTAGAGGGATTAGCTGTTTCATTCGCAATTGATCGTATGGATGAAGTACATCTTGCTAAAATTAAAGAAGTATTTGAATTACTAGAATTCTATACTACAAAGGGTGACTTTGATAAAGTCAATGATTTTAATATCCTATTCCATGAATCTATTTATCAGGCAACACAGTCTACCTATTTTGAACAGATTCTTAAGGATATTCATTACTATGTATCAGTGACATCAAGACATTCTATTGCGCGTCCAGAACGTTTAGAATCATCACTTGTAGAACATCGTGCTATTCTTGAAGCCATCATTGATGGAGATAAAGATGAAGCAACAGAACGTATTCAAAGACATATTCGTAAAACACAGATGCTTGTAAGAAAGTATTATGCAACAAGAAAGTAGGGTCAACCTACTTTTTTTGATGTAGAATGATATCAGGAGGTATTTATGTTAACACCTAAACATTTAATTAAAAAAGAAAAGAATGATTATCGTTTGATTGCGATATCTGATATACATGGTCATTTAGACCGCTTTAAAGAATTACTAAGAAAAGTGAATTATGATCCTGTAGAGGATTATTTAGTTATTATTGGTGACTTTGTAGAAAAAGGAGACCAGGTATTAGAGACAATACACTTTATTATGAATCTTGCACGTTTTCCTAAATGTTATGTCTTGATGGGGAATTGTGAATGGGCCATGAATGCACTACTCACTATTCCAGAGATTGCAGGAGAAATACCTAAGTACTTAAAAAGAAATAGTAAGAACGGTATTATTAGAGATATTTATAACCAGGAACATTTTAGTGATGGACATGAAACACCTTTAGGTATGCAGAAAATCATGGCTGAAAAGATTAGAACTGAATTGAAGTTCATGTCCCATTTACCAACTACATTATTATTTAATGACTATTTATTTGTACATGCGGGTGTAGAACCAAGGGAGAATTATAAGGAATGTGGTTTATCATCTTACCTTGAACTCCAACATTTCTATGAACTTGGACATTCATTAAAGTATACAGTTGTTGTAGGACACCTTCCTACATCTAATTATTTCCCTCGCTCTATTCATAACGATATTATTATAGATGAAGAAAAGAAAATCATCTGTATTGATGGAGGCACAGGTGTGAAACCTATTTCACAATTAAATGCGCTTATTATAAATAGTTATAAAGGAGAAATTACATACCAAAGGGAATGTGTACAGCCATTTCCTATAGGTGTATTAAATAAAGATCTTTATGGGAGTGGTGAAGTAGATCATAAGATAGCTTTTCCAGATTATGAAGTAAAGATGATAAGAAAAGGGAAAGAATTTAGTCAATGTTATAGAGTGAGTGATCATGTCATGATCTCTATTAAGAATGAATTCTTATATGAAAGAAATCATCATCTCTATTGTTTAGATGATTATACAGATCATTGGTTTATAGGTGAAAAAGGCACTGAAGTGAAGATTGCAGGTGTGTATGGACATTATGTTTATGTTATATGTGGTGCACAGGTAGGATGGGTCAATGAAGAAGACATCACTTATTAAGATACTTTGTGTCATCGCTTTATTTCTAAGTATCCACCGATGTGGATCTTATAAGACGGTTGCGCCTTATATTGTATTAGTTAAAGAGAATACATCTTTCCTCAATCAAACACTCACAATAGGACAACCTTTAGTGGTAGAAGGACAAAGAGGATCTCAATATTATGGTTATATATACGTGAATGGTGAGAAGAAAGAAGGCTATATATCGAGTCGTAATGTGATTGCATATGTATTTGATGAATCCTTTGAAAAAGAAATCACATCATTTCCTGATAGTTATAAACAATCTTTACGTTTCTTACATGTACTTTATCCAGAGTGGAGCTATGTACCGCTATCTACTTCTTTAGACTTCAATAATACTGCGTCTATTTTTCAAAGCAAGTCTTTGATAGATACAGATGAATCAGAGATGATCGCCTCTCCTGATATTATTGAAGGACAAACATGGTGTCGTGTTTCTTTAAATGCCTCACGTTATTTTTTAGATCCACGTAATGGTTTAGATGCCTATCATGCACTCATGTTTGAGAAGCTCACTTATAATCCTTCTGAAACATTACAGGAAGGAAAAAGAATGCTGGAAGGAACTGACATGTCAGGTATAGAATCACAGTCTGAAAAAGACTGGGCAGAACTCTATCGTCATAGTGCAGAAGTGAATAACATCTCTATGTCATTACTTATTACCCGTGCGATTCAAGAACAGTCTGGTGGAGGACTTGGACTACGTGGTGGACATGCAAGAAATAATCCCCAGGGACCTCTCTTCTATAATATATATAATATAGGAGCGAATACGAGTGATCAGGATGGAATAGATTTTGCAGCATCAAGAAACTGGGATACAAGAGAAAAAGCTATCCTTTATGGTTCTAAGTATCTATCTGATAACTATATTACTAAAGGACAGGATTCTCTTTATCTCCAGAAATTTGATGTGCACAACAATAATCCTGGACATCATTATTATATGTCTAATATCCGTGCACCTTATAGTGAAGCAAAGAATATGTTGAAAGGGTATATCTCTAATAATATGGATCATGTCAAACGTATACTAGAAATACCTATCTACAATAATATGCCTGCCTATAATCCTTATCCTATCGCTACAGATATCAAATATGCAGGGACTATTATGAAGAATCCAGATTGTGAATATCAAATAGCGGATACATATAAGAATCTAACTAGAAATGTGGATTACATCACTATTGATCATGATTCTTATACACATATTATAGGTTTGAATAATTACTATGGCTCATTCGATATAGAGAAATGAGCCTTTTTACATACTCTTAATTATACAAGGATATTGGATTTACATTAGATAACCTAAAATAGAAACAGGAGGAATGATTATGGACAATAGATATGAGCCTTCTTTGATATTGATGGCTATTTATGTCATTTATATGATATGTGAATTCTCTTTGAAACAGGAGTTCAATTCTTTTGCATTATATATGAGTGGAGTATGTTTAGTAATGACTCTATCTATATATCTAAGAGATAAAGTATTTTCATAATTTGTCGGATTTTAATATATTTGTCATGAATTCCTTATAATGTGTACATGGAGGAAACAACAATGACATTTAGTAAAGATTTTTATTGGGGTGGCGCAGTTGCTGCCAATCAGTGTGAAGGGGCATGGAATGTAGATGGAAGAGGTATGGCCCGTACTGATGTAACTACAGGAGGAACAGTGAATACTCCTAGAATGGTTACATTTATTGATAAGGATGGTCAGAAACAGAAATTACCTAACCATGGTTTTAAATTACCAGAAGGGGCTCACTTTGCAGTCTTTGATGATGAACTTTATCCTAACCATGATGGTATTGATTTCTATCATCACTATAAGGAAGATATCGCCTTACTTAAAGAAATGGGATTCAAGATGTTCAGACTTTCTATTTCATGGTCTAGAATCTATCCTACAGGAGAAGAATCAGAACCTAATCAGGCTGGGTTGGACTTCTATAGAAATGTATTTACAGAACTAAGAAATGCGGGTATTGAACCATTAGTCTCTATCTGGCACTTTGATACACCACTTGCATTAGAAGAAAAGTATGGTGACTGGCAGGATAGAAAGTTCATTGAATTATATGAAAAGTATGTCACTACTATCTTTAAAGAATACAAAGGCTTAGTTAAATACTGGCTTACATTTAATGAAATCAATAATACAATTAACTTCTTACCAGATAATGCAAGTGATGAAGCTTTCCAGGAAGCTTATCAGCACCTTCATTATCAGTTTGTAGCCAGTGCAAGAGCTGTACAGATTGGTCATGCGATTGATCCGAACTACCAGATTGGTTGTATGATCTGTGGTATTACTTATTATCCACTTACTTCTGATCCAGAAGATATTCTCTTTAATCGTTATAAATGGGAAAAAGGAATCTTCTATTGTGGAGATGTACAGTGTAAAGGTAAATATCCAACATATGCAAAACGTTTATGGAAGGAACATAATGTAGAATTAGATATCACAGAACAGGATCTAGTGGAATTAAAGAATGGTACTGTTGATCTCTATACATTCTCATATTATATGTCTCAGTCTATTACAACTCATAAGAATGAAGATACAGTAGGTGGCAATATGTCATTTGGTGTACGTAACCCTTACTTAACATATTCTGATTGGGGATGGGCATTGGATCCTGAGGGATTAAGATACTATCTTGAAGTAGTTTATGATCGTTATGAATTACCATTAATGGTTGTAGAAAATGGTTTAGGTGCATTTGATACAGTAGAAGAAGATGGTTCTATTCATGATGATTATAGAATTAACTACTATCGTGCACATATTAAAGAAATGGACAAAGCGATTGAAGAAGGTATTGATTTAATCGGTTATACAACTTGGGGCTGTATTGACCTTGTTTCTGCAGGTACTGGAGAAATGAGAAAACGTTATGGTTTTATTTATGTAGATAAACATGATGATGGTACTGGTACAATGAAGAGAAGCAAGAAAGACTCTTTCTACTGGTATAAGAAAGTCATTGAATCTAATGGTGAAAATCTAGACTAATATAAAAGACCAGCACGAGCTGGTCTTTATTACATGTCTTCTAAAATCTGTTTTACAAGCTTTACAAGTCTTTCTTCTGCACTATTTGCTGCTTCCATGACTTCTATATGATTTAATTCATTATTTGATAATCCTGCAGCTTTATTAGTCACAAGTGAAATACCTAAAATCTTCATATCAGAATGTCTTGCGACAATCGCTTCTGGTACTGTAGACATACCTACCATATCTGCACCAAGTGTCTTGAATGCACGAATTTCTGCAGGTGTTTCAAACTGTGGTCCTTTAAAGAAACAATACACACCTTCTTTAACATCTACATTCACTTTCTTTGCAGATTCAAATGCAAGAGAACGTAATGTTGATGTATAAACATCAGTCATATCCTTAAAACGTGGACCAAAGTCATCTAGGTTAGGTCCTCTTAAAGGTGATGGCATCATAAATGATAAATGATCAGAAATAATCACAATCTGTCCTGGATTTAAATCATCTCTTACGCCACCACAGGCATTAGTCACAATAAGGTTCTTAATACCTAAAGCACTAAATACACGAATAGGCATTGTGACTTTCTGCATATCATAGCCTTCATAGAAATGGAAACGTCCCTTCATACAGGCAACAATCTTACCACTAATTTCACCAATAATAAGTTTACCTGCATGTCCTGGTACAGTAGAAACAGGGAAATAGGGGATATCCTTATAATCAATTTCTACAGGTTCATTAATCACATCAGCAAGTGGTCCTAAACCTGAACCTAATACAATCGCAACATCAATAGGATTTTTATAACGTGACTGAATATAATCACGTGCAGCATAAATTTCATCAATATACATAAATATACCTCCACATCTATTATAACCTATATCATTCGCAAATAACTCCTAAAAATGATAAAATAACCCTAATAAGGAAGGTGATACCATGAATTTAGAAGACTATCGTTTATTTGATTCTAAAGTATTTAGAGATGTTGTTCATGATTATATACATGTTGAATATATGCCTATCTGGAAGCTTATTAATACAAAAGAGTTTCAACGTTTAAGACGTATTAAACAGCTAGGAGGTACATCCATGGTATTTCCTAGTGCAGAACATTCACGTTTTGTCCATTCCTTAGGTGTTTATGAAATAACACGTCAAATGACAGAACTAGATCAAGTCAAAAACCACTTAACAGACTATGAACGTTTGACTGTATTATGTGCTGCTTTATTACATGATTTAGGACATGGTCCTTTCTCTCATTCATTTGAAGGAATCTTCCAATATAATCATGAAGAGATGACGACAGCTCTTATTAGAGGACATACAGAAGTTCATGAAGTACTAACACAAATAGATTCTCATTTGCCTGAAGATGTGGCTCATATTATAGAAAAGAAAGCAGATAAACCAATGCTGGTGCAGATGATTTCTAGTCAGGTAGATGCTGATCGTATGGATTATCTCCTACGTGATTCTTATAACTGCGGTGTGACTTATGGACAATTTGATTTATCAAGAATACTACGTACGATGCGTATTGTAGATAACCGTATTGTCTTTAAGTCTTCTGGTGTGCAGGCAATAGAAGATTATATTCTAGCTCGTTATTATATGTATTGGCAGGTTTATTATCATCCCGTATCTAGAAGTTATGAACAGGTTCTAGGGAGTGTTATGAAACGTGTAAAGGATCTTTATAAAGAAAACTATACATTTAAATCTTCATTTCCTCTTCTTATTCCTTTCTTGGAAGATAACTTTACACCTGAACAATTTGTGAAGCTGGATGAAACATCATTACTCTATTATATAAGATGCTTTATGGATGAAGAGGATCCAATCCTCAAAGATTTATCTACTCGTTTATTAGAAAGAAAATTATTCAAATATCGTACTCTTAAAGGTGATGAAGATGATAAAAATACAAGAAAGATATGTATAGAAGAAGGATTAGATCCTCGCTATTATGTCACAAGTGATGCGATTATGAATCAGGTCCCTTATAAGCGTATGAAAGTAAACCACGCAAATGAAGTAGAGATACTTAAGGAAGATGGAACAATCAGTTCTTTGCCAGAAGAATCAGAAATTGTACAGGCTATATTATTAGGTAAAGCAAAACAGGATCAGAAGATCTTCTCTACAAGACAAGTAATCCGCCGTTCTTCTTTTAAGTATCAAGTATTTAATAATTATAAGGATGCACAAGGGACTCATTATATTCTTGAACAGACTATAAAAGAATGGTCACAGGAAGGTATATTCTTAGAGTTCTATCAGGAAGATCATGTCATTGGATGTGCACATATTATTGAAGACTGTGTTGAAGAGATTGTATTATTACCTGATGATCGTAGAGAATTCTATGAAAAAGAAGTATTAGCTGCAATAGAGGATTTCTTTACGAAACAACATATACATGTAGTGAAGATCATCCCTTATTCACAATCTCTTGATTTTTACTTGGAAAATGGGTATCGTACAGAAGGTAACTATATAATTAAGGAGGTACAAGTGTGAAAAAAAGAATTTCTTATGAATGTTTATTGGTCAATGGTCCAGTAAAAGAAAAAGTGAAATATAAAGAGATAGGGGACCATTATGAAGCCAAAGGGATTCATTATATCTCTTTTGAAGTAGATGGAAAACCTATTCGTATTCAATATGATGATACACATGTACATCTTGTGAATGATCAATCAGTCTTACATTTTAATAAGGATATGCGTGTACCAAATAAATATACATTACCTTATGGTGTAGTAGAACTTCATACAAATGTGATTTCTTTAGAATATAGAGAAGGCACTATGAAGTTTATTTATGAACTGTATGATCAAGAACATCTTGTCACTAAAGCTTATATGATGGTGCGTTATTCTGATATAGATGAAGAAGGGATGCCTTCATGAAGTATATAAAACGTTTTACAGCACTGTTCTTTGAATATCTCTATCGTTTTATACAGTTCTTATTAAGCCCGATTGTGATCTATATTGCGCTTATCTGTATTCAGGCTATTTATCTTGTTTACTTTGCAGCGTTACTTACAGATTTTAACGGTGTGGTTCGTTTCTTATTTATTTCACTTTCCGCATTTATGATCATTTATTTGATTAGTAAAGATGAGAATACAAACTATAAGATGACATGGATCTTCTTTATCATGTTATTGCCTAATGCAGGAGGATTACTTTATCTCTTATTAGGTAATAAAAGACCATCACGCTGGTTAAAAAGAAAGATTCAGCCAGAAGTACAATATTTCAATCAAACAAGACAACAGGATCCAGTTATTAGAAATCAGATTATTAATAAGAAGATTATTTCTTTGGATTACTTAAATAGACAATCATTTCCTATCTATAATCATACAGAATGTAAGTATTACTCATTAAGTGATTATAACTACCAGGATATGATTAAAGACCTTCTACATGCTAAACATTTTATCTTCATGGAATACTTTATTGTATCTAAAGGTCTCATGTTTGATACTATCATGGGTATTTTAAAACAGAAGGTTAAGGAAGGTGTTGATGTTCGTTTTATCTTTGATGACTTCGGTTCCTTTACAACTGTACCTCTTCACTTTGCGAAGAAGCTAGAAGAAGCCGGTATTAAAACAGTGATGTTCAATCGTTTTATTCCAGTCTTCTCTTTAAGTCAGAACCATAGAGACCATCGTAAGATCTGTGTCATTGATGGGTATATTGGTTATTCTGGAGGTTTTAACTTAGCTGATGAGTATATCAATTGTAAAATGCGTTTTGGACATTGGAAAGATACAGGTATTCGATTAGAAGGAGAAGCTGTCTGGTCACTCACATCCATGTTCCTTTCTACATTCTACGCCTATCATAAAGAATACCATGGAGAAGATATAGAACAGTTTAAACCTCATACCTACCATCCTGAACCATTTAAGAATACAGGTTATGTATTACCTTATGGAGATGATCCACTTGATGATGAAGGGGTAGGAGAATCTGTTTATTTAAATATGATTACACATGCATCGAGAAGTATTGATATTATGACACCTTACTTTATTATTGATGATGTTATGTTGAAGGCATTATGCTTAGCTTCTAAGAATGGTGTTAAGATCAGATTATATGTGCCTCATGTACCAGATAAGAAGCTTGTCTTTAGAGTGACACGTTCTTATTATTATGATCTTATTCGTGCAGGTATCGAGGTGTATGAATACTTACCAGGCTTCTTACATGCGAAAGTCATGTTAGTAGATGGTAAAGCAGCGACAGTAGGTACAATTAATTTTGATTATCGTTCTCTTTATCTTCATTTTGAATGTAATGTCTTATTATATGAAGCGGAGTGCTTATCTGCGATTAAGAGAGACTTTAGAGAGATGAACGAGATCTGTGCATCTGTAAAAATAGATGACAGCCGTCATTTTAAAGGACTCGTCGAAGGATTATTGAGATTATTCTCTCCTCTACTATAAAATTCTTGACAGTCCAACATTTTGTGATACATTATTTAGAGTATGAAATAAAATAAGGAGGAATACAAGATGGCTGAAAATAAGCTTGAAAACTCACTAAAAATCGCCATTGGTCAGTCTGTTAATAAGTGCTTTGAAGCAGTAGATATCACCCCTGAAAATATCATGATTGAGATTCCTAAGGATTCTACTCATGGTGATTATTCTACTAACATTGCGATGCAGCTGACAAGAACACTCCATAAGAATCCTCGTGAAATTGCGACAGCCATTGTTGATTCACTTGATCAGGAAGCAGCACATGTAGAAAAAGTAGAAATTGCTGGTCCTGGTTTTATTAACTTCTTTATGAAAAATGATGTGCTTACTTCAGTAATTTCTGAAGTACTTTCAGAAAAGGATAACTATGGACAGACTCACTTCGGTGAAGGAAAGAAATATAACGTAGAATTCGTTTCTGCAAATCCTACAGGAGACTTACACTTAGGTCATGCAAAGGGTGCTGCAGTAGGTGATTCTATCTGTCGTATCATGACTAAAGCAGGTTATGATGTAACAAGAGAATATTATATTAATGATGCAGGTAAGCAGATCACTAACCTTGCATTATCTCTATACAGTCGTTATCTCGCATTATTTGATATCGAACGTCCAATTCCTGAAGATGGATATATGGGACAGGATGTCATTGATATTGCAAAGAGTATCAAGGAAAAAGAAGGAGATGCTTTAACTCAGTTAACTGAAGAAGAAGCAATTGCTTATTTCCGTAAAGTTGGTACTGAACATGAATTACAGAAGATTAAAGATATCTTAAAAGAATTCCGTGTATCATTTGATGTATGGTTCTCTGAAACTTCTTTATATGAAGGTAATAAGATTGAACCTGCACTTAATAAACTAAAAGAAAAAGGCTATACATATGAACAGGATGGAGCCTTATGGTTTAGAACAACTGACTTTGGTGATGATAAGGACCGTGTTCTTATTAAAACTGATGGAAGTTATACATACTTCACACCTGATATTGCATATCACTTAAGTAAGATGAACAGAGGCTACGATTACTTAGTTGACTTACTTGGTGCTGATCACCATGGTTATATCAACCGTATGAAAGCAGCTATCCAGGCTTTAGGTTATAATGCAGATCAGTTGAATATCGATATCTTACAGATGGTAAGAATGGTTGAAAACGGTGAAGTTGTTAAAATGAGTAAACGTACTGGTAACGCTGTTACTATTCGTGACCTTATTGATGATATTGGTGTAGATGCAACTCGTTATTTCTTTGTAGCGAAAGCAGCTAACACACCATTTGATTTTGACTTAGGTCTTGCTAAATCACAGTCAAATGAAAACCCTGTATACTATGCACAGTATGCACATGCAAGAATGTGTTCAATCATGAGATCAGCAGCAGAAAAGAACATTGAACCTGCAGATCACTTTGAATTGATTAATAATCCAAAAGAAGTTGAATTATTAAAACACATTAATGAATTCAAGAACACAATCAATGATGCCGCTCGTACAAGAGCACCTCATAAGATTGCAAACTATATTCAGAAATTAGCTCAGTTATTCCATTCATTCTATGGTGACTGTCATGTAATTGATGAAGAAAACAAAGAATTATCATCTCAGCGTTTAGCACTTGTGGAAGCAACACGTATTACACTTGCGAACGCATTAAACTTAATTGGTGTCCATGCACCAGAAAAGATGTAGGAGGCTACTATGGATTACAGACAAGAGTCAATGGTAAATATCGCATTCGAAATTCTTACTAAATCAGCAGGAGCAATGAGCTTCTATGATATCTGGAAAGAAGTTGCTGAAAAGAAAGAATTCGATGAAGAACAGAAAGAAGATAACGAATCATTATTCTATACAAATATGATCTTAGATGGTCGTATGATCACAGTTGGTGAAAACAAATGGGATCTTAGAACAAGACATAGATTCGAAGAAGTGCATATCGATATGAATGACATCTACAATGAAGATGAATCAGAAGAAAGCACTGAAGAAGAAGACGAAGGCTTAGTAGAAGATAACTATGGTGAAGAAGAATAAGGAGAAATCCTTATTCTTTTTTTCTTAAAATTAATATAGTTTTTACATGTCTATGCTTCATTTTTGTGTTTTATGAGACACGTTAAAAAAAGTTGAGATGAAAGGGTTTACCTTTACATAAATCCTTGTGAAATAGTTGATTTTAGTTAAGTGCTGGATTATAATACAAATAGAAATTATTTAAGGAGGAATGTCATATTATGGCAGTAAAAGTTGCAATTAATGGATTTGGCCGTATCGGTCGTTTAGCATTCAGACAGATGTTTGATGCAGAAGGTTATGAAGTAGTAGCTATCAACGATTTAACTTCACCTAAAATGTTAGCTTACTTATTAAAGTATGATTCTTCACAGGGTAAATATGCTCATGCTGATTCAGTAGAAGCAGGAGAAGATTTCATCACTGTTAACGGTAAGAAGATCACTATCTATGCAGAACCAGATGCTTCTAAATTACCTTGGGGTGAATTAGACGTAGACGTAGTACTTGAATGTACTGGTTTCTACACTTCAAAAGCAAAAGCTGAAGCTCACGTAGCTGCAGGTGCTAAGAAGGTTGTTATTTCAGCTCCAGCTGGAAACGATCTTAAGACTATCGTATTCAACGTAAACAACGAAACATTAACAGCAGATGATCAGGTTATCTCTGCAGCTTCTTGTACTACAAACTGCTTAGCTCCAATGGCTGATGCATTAAACAAGTTAGCAGAAATCCAGGGTGGTATCATGTTAACAGTTCATGGTTACACTGGTGACCAGATGCTTCTTGATGGACCACAGAGAAAAGGTAACTTAAGAAGATCTAGAGCTGCTGCAGTTAACATCGTACCATCATCTACAGGTGCTGCAAAAGCTATCGGTTTAGTTATCCCAGAATTAAATGGTAAATTAATCGGTTCAGCAGTACGTGTACCAGTTCCAACTGGATCAACTACAGTTTTAACAGCTGTTGTTAAGGGTATTGTTACTGTTGATGAAGTTAACGCTGCTATGAAGGCTGCTGCAACTGATTCATTCGGTTACAATGAAGACGAAATCGTATCTTCTGACATCGTTGGAATGACTTACGGTTCATTATTTGACGCAACTCAGACTATGGTTAACGCTTTACCTGATGGAAATAGTGAAGTTCAGGTTGTATCTTGGTACGACAATGAAAACTCATTCACTTCTAACATGGTTAAGACAATCAAGTATTTCTCAGAATTAGCTTAATCAGATCTGAATTAAATAATGGAAGATCCCTGTAAAGGGATCTTTTCTTTTTGGTCAAGTTTCTACTCAAAACATCAATGTTATGATAAAATAATGAAACGAGGTGACTTGAACGTGGAATTAAATAAGAGAAAGAAAAGTTTATTAATCAAATATATAGTAATAGGGGTATTATGTTTAGCTCTTGGTTTTGGGAGTGGTTATATAGTATTCCATAATAGTAATGCGAGTGCGAATGAGAAAACAAATCTCACATTAGTAGATGAAGTCGTTGATCTATTAAATAATAACTGGTTAGATACTACAGAATCTAAAACATCTATTCAGGATCGTATGATTCAAGGGTTGGTAGATGGTTTGGGAGACTCACATTCCTCTTATATGTCTTCTCAGGAAAACAAGGAATTTAATAGTGATATCAACGGTAACTACAGTGGGATTGGTGTTTATTTCTCTCCAGTTCATAGTGGAGCTTTATTAACTGGTATTATTGAAGGAAGTAGTGCAGAAAAAGCTGGACTTAAAGCAGGAGATATTATTACTGATGCCGATAATAAATCGTTAACTGGTATGACGAGTACAGAAATGCAGGAATATATTAAAGGTAATGAAGGGACAGAAGTTTCTTTAAAAGTAAAAAGACTTCAACAGACTTTGAATGTGAAGGCTGTACGTAAGAACTTCAGTTCTGACGTCACTTATTATGTAGGTACTACAAATAATAAAACATATGGTTATGTGAATATTTCTACTTTTGGTGATACAACTGCACAGCATGTAGAAACAGCTCTCAAAGAGTTTAAGAAACAGAATGTTTCAGATATTATTCTAGATTTAAGAGGTAATGGTGGAGGTTATATTACTGCCGCTAGAGATCTACTTTCTTTATTTAATGAGAAGGGAGAAACACTCTTTACTGTTAAGAATAAGAAGGGTCAGACTGAAACATATAAGGATAATACAAAAACACATTATGCATTTTCTAATGGTTATATCTTAATGAATGGTGGAACTGCCAGTGCATCTGAATTATGTGCAGGGACATTCAAAGAAATACAGGGATATAAACTCATTGGCCAGCAGTCTTATGGTAAAGGGACTATTCAGGCACAGACTAACTTATCCGATGGTTCTGTATTGAAATATACTTATGCCAAGTGGTATACACCTAAGGGTGTGAATATTAATAAGAAGGGATGGACTCCTGATGTAACAGTAGAGGATCAGTCTCTCTTATCTGCTTATTTCACTTATTATAGTGATAAGTATTATGTGGATAATGTGAATAATTCTATTATTGTGATGGAAAGATTATTAGAAGCACTTGGCTATAATCCAGGGCGTACAGATGGTTATTTCTCACAGGGTGTAAGTGATGCACTCAAACGTTTTGAACAGGATCATGGATTAACTGTGGATGGTATATTAGAATACAGTGATCAGGAATGCATGGTGAGTGTACTTGCAGAAAGATTAAGTCATAAGGAATATGACAATACACTACAGAAAGTACTTAGTTTAATATAGAAAGAAGGGATTATATGTCTTACAAACTTGTATCAAAATTTAAACCAATGGGTGACCAGCCAGAAGCCATTAAAGAACTTGTAGAAGGAATTCATCAAGGTAAAAAGACACAGGTATTATTAGGTGGTACAGGGACTGGTAAGACGTTTACCTTTGCGAATGTGATTGCACAGGTGAATAAACCGACTCTTGTACTTTCACACAATAAAACATTGGCTGGACAGCTTTATAGTGAATTAAAGGAATTCTTTCCAGAAAACCGTGTAGAATACTTTATTTCAAACTTCGATTTCTATCAGCCAGAAGCCTATATTCCTAAGAGTGATACATATATTGATAAAGAGTCACAGACAAATGAAGAAATCGAGATGCTCAGAGCAGCTGCTATGAATTCTTTATTAGAAAGAAAAGATACAATTGTTGTTGCATCTGTAGCCGCTATTTATGGTTTAGGTAATCCACAGAGTTATCAGGAAATGATCTTCTCTTTACGTGTAGGTCAGGAAATTGATAGACGTGAATTACTCACATTCTTAGTAGATAGACAATATACAAGAAATGATATGGATCAGGTCAAAGGGACTTTTAGAGTACGTGGAGATGTTATTGAAATAGTACCAGGTCATACTGAATCTTATATCATACGTATTGAATTATTTGGTGATGAAGTGGATCGTATTACAGAAGTTGATCCACTCACTGGTCATGTTCAGGCGTCTTATAATACATATACGATTTATCCCGCTGAAGAATATATTACCAGTAGAGAAAAGATGCTTCATGCCTGTGATACGATAGAAGAAGAACTAAAAGATCGTCTACAATATTATCAGGATGTCGCAAAACCTCTTGAATATGAAAGAATAGATAACCGTACAAGACATGATATTGAAATGTTGAGAGAAGTAGGAATCTGTCCAGGTATTGAAAACTATTCACGTCATATTGATGGAAGAAAACCAGGAGAAAGACCTTATTGTTTAATAGACTATTTCCCTGATGATTTCTTGCTTATTGTCGATGAATCTCATGTTATGCTTCCACAGATCAGAGGTATGTTTAACGGAGATAGAAGTCGTAAAGAAACATTGGTTGAATATGGTTTCCGTTTACCAAGTGCATTAGACAATAGACCACTTCGTTTTGAAGAGTTTGAGAAGCTTATTCCCCAGGCAATATTTGTATCTGCCACACCAGGTGATTATGAATTAGAAGGTGTACATGGTGAATATGTTGAACAGATTATTCGTCCGACAGGATTACTCGATCCTATTATTGAAGTGCGTCCAATAGAAGATCAGATTGATGATATTATTAGTGAAATACAACTACGTATAGAAAGAAATGAACGTGTCCTTATTACGACTCTCACAAAGAGAATGGCTGAAGATTTAACTGATTATCTCAAGGAGTTTGGTTTAAAGGTCGCTTATCTTCATTCAGAAACAAAGACATTAGAACGTACTGAAATATTAAGAGATTTACGTTTAGGTAAATATGATGTTTTGATTGGTATCAACTTATTAAGAGAAGGTCTAGACCTTCCAGAAGTCTCTCTTGTATGTATCTTAGATGCAGATAAGGAAGGTTTCTTAAGAAGTGAACGTTCATTGATCCAGACGATTGGTCGTGCAGCAAGAAATGCGGATGGTCATGTCATCATGTATGCAGACCGTATCACTGATTCTATGCAGCGTGCCATTGATGAAACAAGTCGTCGTAGAGAAATACAGGAAGCCTATAATAAGGCACATGGTATTACTCCAACCACAATTAAGAAAGAAATTAGAGAAGCTATCCATGGTCAGGAAGTCATTGATGAAGCACAGAAGCTTGTCAAGAAAGGCCGTAAGGCACCTAAGAAGGATAAGAAGGTTCTTCTTGAGGAATTAGAAAAACAGATGAAAGAAGCAGCTAAGGTGCTTGACTTTGAACGTGCCATGGAACTTCGAGATATGATAGAGGAGATTAAAGATGGAAAGTAAGTTTAATCTCACACCTCTCGCATTAGATGTCTTTGAGGCAATTAAACAGGCAGGAGGACATGTATATCTAGTAGGAGGATGTGTACGTGATTTTCTATTAAAAAGAAGATCTAAAGATATTGATGTAGAAGTACATCACCTCTCTTTTGAGGCTTTAAAGGAAGTGTTGTCTCCTTTTGGGACAGTTCAGGTCATGGGTGCTTCTTTTGCGGTGGTTCATTTGTCCACTCTTGAAGGCTATGAATTCGCCCTGCCAAGAATAGAAGAGAAAACAGGACTTAAGCATCAGGACTTTAATATTATAGTTGATCCTGATCTTCCTTTAGAAAAAGCCTGTGCCAGAAGAGATTTCACAATTAATAGTATGTTATATGATGTGGAGACAGGAACAGTCATTGATTTCTATTCAGGACAGAAGGATTTAAAGAATGGTATTCTTCGTGCAACGAATGTGGATCATTTCTCAGAAGATCCATTACGCGTACTAAGAGGTGCATCCTTCATGTCACGTTATGGCTTCAAGATGGATCCAGATACAAAGAATCTATGTCAGTCCATTGTAGAAGAAGGGGGATTAGACAATCTCAGCATTGAACGTATTTATACTGAATACTGTAAGATATTGATGGGATTATATCCGTCACAGGGATTGAATTTCTTAAGAGATATTCATGGTCTTCCATTCTACTTACAGGACTTAGATACAACCCATCAAAGAAGTGATTATCATCCAGAAGGCAGTGTCTGGAATCATACTATGCTGGTCACTGATTTAGCGGCTTTATGTAAGCATCATACAAGTGAACCATTATGGTTTATGTGGAGTGCTTTATTACATGATATAGGTAAACCACTTGTAACAACGCCAGAAGGACATGCTTATGGTCATGCAGAAGAAGGTGCCGCCCTCTTTGACGAGAAGGTAGATCTAATTCTCTCTCATAAACAGAAAAGATATATTTATACCATGATTCAATATCATATGGTATTACCTACATTTTCTCGTAATCATGCAAGAAAGATCAAATTCTTACGCTTCTTAAAAGCAATTGATCAGAAGGCGCCTTTAAAGGATCTTCTCTATCTTGCAAGATGTGATAAGTTAGGAAGAGGTATGGTGACAAGTGATTCTATTAATGAATTGAATGAATATGTAGAAGAAATGGTCTCTATTTGTGGAGACCATGCACCTGATCCGCTTGTATCAGGTAAAGATTTAATCAGTGAAGGCTTTGAGAATCATCAGGATTTTTCTAAAATCCTTTCTCTAGCCTATGAATTTCAATTACAAGGTTTAAATAAAGAAGTGATTATAAGGAGGTTGAAGAATGAAACAGGATGTCATTGCGATTAGGGGTGCACGTGTTAATAACCTCAAGAATGTGAATATAGATATTCCTAAAAATAAACTTGTCATTATGACAGGTTTATCAGGAAGTGGTAAGACATCTCTTGCGTTTGATACAATCTATGCAGAAGGTCAGAGACGTTATGTAGAATCATTGAATTCTTATGCAAGACAGTTCTTAGGCGGAATGGAAAAACCTGATGTAGATTCAATAGAAGGTTTATCACCCGCTATTGCGATTGATCAGAAAACAACATCTAATAATCCACGTTCTACTGTTGGTACAGTAACAGAAATATATGATTATTTACGTTTATTATATGCTCGTGTAGGACATGCTTATTGTCCTCATCATGGGATTAAGATAGAAGCCCAGACTTTAAAACAGATGGGTGATATTGTGGATACATATGATGATGGAGATAAACTTCAGATTCTTGCACGTATGGCTATGAATCAGAAGGGAACACATAAAGATCTCTTTGATAAATTAAGAAAAGAAGGGTATGTCAGAGTCAAGGTAGATGGAAATATGTATACGCTTGATGAAGAGATTACTCTAGAAAAAAATAAAAAGCATACCATCGATGTCATTGTCGATCGTATAAAGAAAAAAGAAGGATATCGTACACGTTTAATAGAATCCTTAGAAACAGCTTTAAAACTTACAGATGGTGAAGCATTAGTAGAGAACTTGACACAGGGAACTGAAAAGCTCTTCTCTTCTAATTATGCCTGTCCTATTTGTGGTTTCTCTGTTCCTAAGCTAGAACCACGTTTATTCTCATTTAATAACCCATTAGGTGCTTGTCCTGATTGTAAAGGTTTAGGTATTAAGGAAGAAGTTGATTTAGACTTATTAGTTCCTGACTGGAACTTAAGTATTAATGAAGGTGGTATTCGTTACTTTAAGACAGCTGTAGGGACTGATCGTATTGAATGGCAGAGATTCTTAAAGCTATGTGAATACTATCATATTGACTTAGATAAGCCTTTAAAGGACTTTGATGAAGAAGAAAGAGATATTATCTTTACTGGTTCTCATGATCCTATTACTTATACAATTGTTTCTTCTTCTGGTAATGTTTCTCGTACTACAAACTATATTGAAGGTGTCGTTACACTTATCCAGAGACGTTATGAAGAAACATCTTCTAAATGGTCTAAAGAATGGTATGCATCATTTATGGCTGAACATACCTGTCCTACATGTCATGGTGCAAGACTCAATGAAATGGTCTTAAGTGTACAAGTAGGTGGATTGAATATCATTGAATTCACAAACCTTTCTATTGAGAAAGCTTTAGAGTTTGTAGAAAACTTAAAACTATCAGAAATGGAAGAAAAAATCGCGCATTTGATCTTAAAAGAGATACATGACAGACTTACATTCTTAAATGAAGTAGGATTAGGTTACTTAACCCTTTCTAGACGTGCAGGAGGTCTGTCTGGTGGTGAAGCACAGCGTATTCGTTTAGCAACTCAGATTGGTTCACGCTTAACAGGTGTTCTTTATGTATTAGATGAACCTTCTATCGGACTTCATCAAAGAGACAATGAGAAACTTATTCATACATTACAGGAAATGCGTGATCTAGGAAATAGTGTTCTTGTCGTAGAACATGATGAAGATACAATGCGTGCATCTGATTATATTGTGGATATTGGACCGGGTGCAGGTATTCATGGTGGACAGGTGATTGCGTATGGTACACCTGAAGAAGTTGCTGCCAATGAAAACTCTATTACAGGTGATTATTTATCTGGTAGAAAGAAGATCGCGGTACCTGAAACAAGACATAAAGGTAATGGCCTTTATTTAGAAGTACGTGGAGCCAAGGAACATAACTTAAAGAATATTAATGTGAAGTTCCCACTTGGTAAGTTTATTGCGGTCACAGGTGTATCTGGTTCAGGTAAGTCTACATTAGTGAATGATATTCTATGCAAAGCACTACGTGCTAAGATTTATCGTTCACGTGAATTACCAGGTAAACATAAAGAAATACGTGGTATAGAGAATATTGATAAAGTCATTGAAGTATCACAGGAACCTATTGGTCGTACACCACGTTCTAATCCTGTGACTTATACAGGTGTCTTTGATGATATTCGTGATTTGTTTGCGAAGACTCCAGAAGCAAAGATTCGTGGCTATGATAAAGGACGTTTCTCATTTAATGTGAAGGGTGGACGTTGTGAAGCATGTCAGGGAGATGGTGTCAAACGTATCTCTATGAACTTCCTTCCAGATGTTTATGTCCCTTGTGAAGAATGTCATGGACATCGTTATAATGAAGAAACATTACAGGTGACTTATAAAGATAAGAACATCTATGATGTATTAGAAATGACTGTAGAAGAATCACTCTCTTTCTTTGAAAATCTTCCTCGTATTTATACAAAACTTAAAGCATTGTATGATGTAGGACTTGGTTATATTAAACTTGGACAAAGTGCAACAACACTTTCTGGTGGTGAAGCACAAAGAGTCAAGCTTGCATCTGAATTACAGAAGCGTTCAACAGGAAAGACACTCTATATTCTTGATGAACCTACTACAGGATTACATAGTGATGATGTGAATAGACTCATTGGTGTATTACAGAAGATTGTGGATAATGGTGATACAGTCTTAGTGATTGAACATAATTTAGATGTGATCAAGGTCGCAGATCACATCATTGATTTAGGATTGGAAGGCGGCGACAATGGTGGTACAATAGTCGTAGAAGGCACCCCTGAAAAGGTTGCAAAGTGTGAAAAGAGCCATACAGGACGCTTTCTTAAGAACCTATTGTAAGGAGGTATTCTATGGGTAAGTCCGTAAAACTAAAAGATTTGATGAATAATCCAGCCTATAAACGTGTATCTGGAGATGAAGAATCTTTAGAAAGAGAAGTATTTGTCGCAGAAATCAACCGTCCTGGATTTGAACTTGCAGGCTTCTTTAAACATAGTGATTTTAGAAGAATTATTCTATTAGGTGATAAAGAAAATATATTCATTAAGGAAATGACTAAAGAGAGTCAGCTCGCATGCTTCTCTAAACTTGTGAATGATGAAACACCTTGTATCATTATTGCGAAGGGATATGAAGCACCAGAGATTCTTAGAAATATTGCGCAAAAGAGAAACTTCCCTATCTTTGAAACAGAGATGGCAACAGGAAGAGTTTCTATTAACTTAATGGGTAAGTTAGATGAACTCTTAGCCCCTGAAACACAGATCCATGGGGTATTCTTAAATATTTATGGTAAAGGTGTCATTATTAAAGGGGATAGTGGTATTGGGAAATCCGAAATCGCCTTAGAACTTATTAAGAGAGGACATCAGCTCATTGCGGATGATGCAGTAGAACTTTATCATATTGGTCAGTCTATTATTGGGAAAGCACCAACTGTCTTAAAGAACTTACTTGAAATCCGTGGTATCGGTGTCATTGATGCTTCTAAGATGTTTGGGGCTGCCAGTGTTCTTCCAAAAGAAAAGGTAGACCTTATTATTCAGTTAGAAAGATGGTTACCATCTCGTGAATATAGACGTATTGGAGTAGAAGAAGATGATGTTACAGAAGATATCCTTTCAGTTCCTATTCCTAAGATCGTTGTACCAGTCACTGGTGGACGTTCTATGTCAGTTATTATTGAAGCAGCTGTCATGAATATGCAGCTTAAGGATTCTGGATTTGATTCAAGTAAAGAATTCGTCAATAGAATCCTTGAAAACATTAAAAGTAAGCAGGTGTAAGTTATGCAGTTCTTTCCAGAATATAATATATTTCTTAAAATCGGTGGTCTACAGATTCATATGTATGCCGTATGTATCATCATTGGAGCCTTTATTGCCTATCTACTAGGACAGTATAATTTTAAGAAATTAGGCTATAGTCCTGAAATCTTATCAGATTACTTCTTTGGGGTACTCATGACAGGAATCATTGGTGCTCGTATCTGGTATGTCATCTTCATGTGGAAAGAAATCTATGCATCTCACCCTGAAGAAATTATTGCGATATGGCATGGTGGACTTGCGATACAAGGTGGAATCATAGCTGCACTTATCTATAGCTATTACTTCTTTAAGAAGAAGGATATTCCTTTCTTTGTGGCAGGAGATGCGATTATGCCAGGTGTACTCATTGCCCAGGCATGTGGTCGCTGGGGAAACTTCTTTAACCATGAAGCATTTGGTTCAGCTGTTTCCTTAAACTTCCTCAAGCTATTACATCTTCCACAATTTATCATCAACAATATGTATATTGAAGGTGCGTATCATCATCCTACATTCCTTTATGAATCAGTAGGAAACTTGATTGTCTTTCTTGTGATTATTCTTGTAGTCAAGAAGAAAGCACAATGTACAGGTGAACAGTTCTTCTCTTACTTTATCGGTTATGGTATTGTGAGAGTATTTGTGGAAGGATTACGTACAGACTCACTTATGTTAGGTCCTATTCGTATGGCCCAGTTAACATCTATAGTATTTATTATTGCAGGTGTGACTGGTATATATTACTTAAGAAATCATCAAAAGCGAAAGTCGTAAGTTAAATAAGATAATTGTGATTAATAACGTCAGTATGAGATTTTGATATTCAGTACTGGCGTTTTTGAGTGCAGTTTGATTCATGTCTGCATCAGTGCATTACTAAAAATGGTGCAAATGCACAAAAATGAGGAATGTAATAATAGAGATTAAAGAAACACTTACCGATAACGGTTAATTGAAGAGAAAGTATTAATCTTTCGCTTTTTCTTCACATTAAGTTAATGTATCATATATATGATGGACAAGAGGTGTAAAAGATGGATAAAAGAATTGAAAATCATATCATCCAGCAATATTATGACAATCAGAGTCTCTATCGCTCATTAAAACATGATATTACAGACATTATAGAAAATATCATTACAAAGAATAATATAAAGGTGTCAAACTTTGCGATACGTATTAAAACAGAAGATGCATTAAGACGTAAGATCTGTCTCAAACATAAGTACAAGGATGTCAATGATATCACAGATATCGTTGCATGCCGTATTATTACATTGTTTGAATCAGATATTGATGTCATTTATAAGTTAATTAAACAGAACTTTGATATTGTGGAATACAATGATAAGAGAAAGAAGAACTATGATGACCGTATTGATTTCGGTTATAACTCTCTTCATTTATTAGTAAAATATAATGAAGCAAGACTGAATATGATAGAATACTCAGATTATCGTCATATTGTCTTTGAAATACAGATTAGAACTATTCTTCAGCATTCTTGGGCTGAAGTAGAACATGGTCTCGGTTATAAGTCACAATATGAAATTCCTAAGGATATTCGTAGAAGACTGACTAGACTCAGTGCGACTCTAGAAATACTAGATGAAGAATTTGTGAATATAAGACATGATATAGAAGAATATAACAGGGGTATTGATCATATAGAGAAGGTATTAAAGACAGACTTGAACTATAACTCTCTTATGACTTATTATCATGATTCTCCTATTATGAGTGAATTAACACAGATTATCTGTGAACAGTACAATGTATCAATCAAAGAAGAACCATATATTATATCTGAATTGAGAGTTGTAAAAAGATTTCATAATCTAGGCTATATGTATGTTCATGAACTTGATGAATTCATTATAGAAAATAGAGATAATATCGTAAACTTTGCACAGTCAAAGCTTCGTTTCCTAGAAAAGAATAAGTATTTCAACCCTTATGATATCTTTGTATGGGTATCATTGATCATGTTGTTGAATCAGGGTGTGGAAGATCCAGAAAATATTATCAGTAATGAAATGTTCAGCATTCCTAATAAGAATGAAATAGATAAAGGAATTAATTAACATATATCATATTTTTACACTTTTAGGATTTTATCATGTATAATTATATTAACGCTTTAAAATAAATGGAAAGAAGGTAAATAATATGGGATTTTTAGAAGGTAAGACTGTCATTGTGACTGGTGGTGGACGTGCTGTACTTGAAGATGGCACATGTGGTTCAATTGGTTATGGTATCGTCACAGCATTTGCGAAAGAAGGGGCAAATATTGTGATTACTGGACGTAATCTAAAGAAACTAGAAGATGCGAAAGAAGAAATTGAAAGACTTTATAATGTAGAAGTTCTTCCAGTACAGGCTGATGTGAATGCAGGTGCTGATAATGAAGCAGTCGTAAAGTCAGTTGTAGAAAAGGCAATTGAAAAGTTTGGTCATATTGATGCATTAGTAAACAATGCACAGGCAAGTGCATCTGGCGTATCTCTTGCAGAACATACTACAGAACAGTTTGATCTAGCAATGTATTCAGGTTTATATGCAGCATTCTATTATATGAAAGCATGTTATCCATACTTAAAAGAAACTAAAGGTTCAGTTATTAACTTCGCATCTGGTGCTGGATTATTTGGAAACAAAGGTCAGTGCTCTTATGCAGCTGCAAAAGAAGGTATCCGTGGTTTAACACGTGTTGCAGCAACTGAATGGGCAGCAGATGGTATCAACGTAAACGTTGTATGCCCACTTGCTTGGACTGCACAGCTTGAAAAGTTTGAAAAAGCTTATCCAGAAGCATTTAAGGCTAATGTTCATACACCACCTATGGGACATTTTGGTGACAATGAAAAAGAAATCGGACGTGTTGTTGTACAATTAACTTCTCCAGACTTCAAATATATGACTGGTGAAACAATTACTCTTGAAGGTGGATTAGGAATGAGACCATAAGGAAACGTAATGCGTTTCCTTTTTTCAAAGGAGCAAACTATGATTTATTATTTTAGTGGAACAGGAAATAGTCACTATGTGGCAGAAGTACTTTCAAAGTCCTTACAGGATACTATGCAATCTATTGAATCAGCTCAAAGCATTAAACAGGATGAAATAATAGGTATTGTCACACCTGTTTATTTCTTTGGTTTACCTGATATTGTGAAGGATTTCTTAGAAAGACTGTCTGTCTCTTCTAAGTCTTATTTTTATCTTGTTGTGACTTATGGTGGTAAACCAGGGAATATAGGTAAAGAAGCGAATAGTATCATGCAGAAGAAAGGCACAGGCTTTTATGCGATGTATGGTGTGAAAATGGTGGATACGTATATTCCTATGTATGATGCATCTAAAAATGAAAAGGTAGAATCTCAAATAGATCCTCAAATAGAAGAAATCATTACACAGATTAAGGAAAGAAGAATAGGGGACTACTTGAAAGGAACAGTACCAGTTCTTATTAATAAGGCCTGTTCGTTTCAATATAAGCAGATAAGAAAAACAGACAACTTAACAATCAAAGATACATGCATTCATTGTGGTTTATGTGCTAAAGAATGTCCTGAACAGGCGATAGAAATCAAGGACCATGTGACATTTAGAAAAGAACAGTGTATGATGTGTTTAAGATGTTTACATCATTGTCCTGTGAATGCAATCAGATTTAAAAATAAGGACAAAGGACAATACAGGAGGTTACTATGATCAAAGAAGATATTTTAATAAAGAATACAACAAGAGAACAGAGAGAACAAATTGTGAATGATGCCTTAGGTATAGTAGATGGTTTATGTGATGGTTGTTCACAGGGAATCATTTCTATGTATGATGCGTATATTGATGGCTTAAAAGAACTAGATGAAATCAACAGAGAATTCAATGCCCACTATGAAGTAGATGATAAACGTGGTGGCAATAGAGGCGGCTGTTCAATGATGTAAGGAGTAAGAGTGATCTTACTTCTTTTTTTACATGAAAAAAGAACTTCTTTCGAAGTTCTTATCCCCATACCTCTTCGGCAATTTCTTTGACTAATTTTAATTTAGCCCACTGCTGTTCTTCAGTGAGTTTATTACCAATCGCACATGATGCGAATCCACATTGTGGACTTAAATAGAGTCTATCTAATGGAATAAACTTAGCTGCTTCATGAATTCTCTTAATCACTGTTTCTTTATCTTCTAATTCAGGTGTTTTAGTTGTAATCAAACCTAATACAACCTTCTTATCTTCTGATACCTTTGCGAGAGGTGCAAATCCTCCAGATCTTTCATCATCATATTCTAGATATAAAGCATCGACATTTTCTTTCGCAAATACATAATCAGCGACAGAATTATAAGGACCTTTCGCAAAGAATGTAGAATGGTAATTACCACGGCATATATGTGATGTAATCACCATGTCTTCTGGTTTATTTTCTAGTGCAAGGTTATTGACTGCAAGTAATTCAGCTTTTACTTCTTCTAAATCAATTCCTAAAGATTCATATCTCTGTTTTGCGGCATCTCCTACAATCGCACCCCAAGTACAGTCATCTAACTGTAGATTACGGCATCCTGCATCATAGAACTGTTTAATGACGTCCTGATAAGCCACACCAATATCATGAATTAATTCTTCATTTGTAGCATAGAACTTTCTTGTTGTTTCAAAGTTAGCAGGTACAATCATTTGCTGGAAAGTCTGTGCAGGGGCTGGAATAGTATATTTAGCCACTGTATTTTCATCTTCGAACTGTTTTAAGAATTTAAAGTATTCCACAAAAGGATGTGCTTTTGCCTTAATCTTACCTACAAGATAAGTATCATCCAATACTGCAAGTTCACCATTAAATCTTACACCATTACCGGTATTCTTATGTTCAACACCCTCAAATCCCCACATGAAATCTAAATGCCAGAATGTTCTTCTGAATTCTCCATCAGTGATCACATGGTATCCTAATTCCTTCTGTTTCTTAACTACTTTTACAACTTCTTCATCTACAATATGATCATAATCTTCCTGAGATAACTTTCCGTTATCCAATGCTTCCTTAGCATCCTTAAGAGCCTGTGGTCTTAAAAAACTTCCTACAAAATCATATCTAAAAGGTACATTTCCCATTTCTTATTCCTCCTTGGTTAGTGATTGTATTATAACAACCACTCTCATCATTGGGAAATACATATAATATGCAGTTATATATAGTCTAAAACTATATTAATCTTCGTATTCCACTATCAGCTTATCTTTATTATTCTTAATAGTCTTATATAAGTCAGAAGGAATCTTCCATACTCCATTATAAGGTTCTTCTATATAAGTCTTTCCATTTCTTTCATAGACATAGTATGTCTTTGTATCCATCTTTACCTTGATATAATCAACATTATTAGGGTTATCGTTTACTGACTCTTTTGAATAAGATGACTTTTCTTCTATATTCTTAATCAAAGAAGAGATTTTACTTTCATCACATTCATAGGCAGTAGTCATAGCGCCTCCATGTACATGTCCAAATTCTACCTTAGATGTATCTGGCAGATCTAAGGTCTTTTTATTAGAATTAAAACAATACACACCAAATAACATCAATATAATAACTAATACACCCATCTTTTTCATGATATCCACCATGTATCGTTATGCCTCTGTAGACATCCTTTTTCTTCTGATATTTTATGTCCTTTTAAATCTCTAATGTGGACCCCGTGTCAAGGACATTAAATAAAAAGGCACTTAAAATTGATTAG
>UQGS01000023.1 GCA_900540685.1 uncultured Catenibacterium sp.
AAATAAAAAAGACATCAACTTTTTGGATGGTTAAATCCTTAAGTTGATGCCATTGGACTCCCATAAAGGGAGTCAAATGCATTAGTGGCTTAATGTTTTGTTTTCTACTTCTTTATTTAATAATTCTACAAATTCTTCAAAAGTCACTGTAGTCTGTTTCTTTTCACCATGTTTACGATAAGTCACAGTACCATTATCTCTTTCGTTATCACCAAGAACTAACTGATAAGGGATCTTCTTTAACTGTGCTTCTCTGATACGGTAACCAAGCTTTTCATCTCTGTTATCGTTATTTACTCTGAAGTGTGCTTTTCTTAACTTAGCCACAACTTCTTTTGCGTATTTATCATGGTATTCAAGTTTAACTGGGATAACCTGAACCTGAGTAGGTGCTAACCATAGAGGAAGGTTACCCTTTGTTTCTTCTAGTA
This sequence comes from uncultured Catenibacterium sp., assembly GCA_900540685.1. Taxonomy (GTDB): domain Bacteria; phylum Bacillota_I; class Bacilli_A; order Erysipelotrichales; family Coprobacillaceae; genus Catenibacterium. Next base: position 432 of record UQGS01000023.1, read on the forward strand.
AGAAGGCAACGAAACGGTCTAATGAACCAAGGATTGCTCTATGAATAACAACTGGTCTTACCTTATCACCATTTTCATCAACATAAGTTAATTCGAATCTTTCTGGTAACTGGTAGTCTAACTGGATAGTAGATAAAGTAACATCATGTCCTAATGCACTTCTTACCTGTACATCAAGTTTAGGACCATAGAATGCTGCTTCGCCTTCTGCTTCATAGAATTCTACATCCATTTCTTTTAATACTTCACGTAATTCGTTTTCACTCTTTTCCCATAATTCATCATTACCGAAATATTTTTCTTTGTTGTTCTTATCTCTTAATGATAAACGGAATGAGTAATCTTTAAAACCAAAGTCCTTATATACATCTAGGATTAAATGTGCAACATTCTTGAATTCCTGAGCAATCTGATCTGGACGACAGAAGATATGTGAATCGTTCTGTGTGAAGGCTCTTGCACGTTCAATACCAGTTAAAGCACCACTTGCTTCGAAACGGAAGTCGTTCGCAATTTCTGCAATCTTAACTGGAAGATCACGATATGAATGTAATGTAGATTTATACATAACCATATGGTGTGGACAGTTCATTGGTCTTAATACATAGGCTTCATCATCTACTTCCATAGCTGGGAACATATCATCTTTATAATGAGCCCAATGTCCTGATTTCTTGTATAACTTAACGTTACCAAGAGATGGTGTCATTACATGTTCATAACCTAATTCTAATTCTTTGTTCATGATGTAATCAGATAATAAACGTCTTACAGTGAAACCATTTGGTAACCACATTGGTAAACCTTTACCAACAATGTCTGCAAACATGAAGATACCTAATTCTTTACCAAGTCTTCTGTGATCTCTTTCTTTTGCTTCTTCTAATAACTGAAGATGTGCTTCTAATTCTTCTTTAGATGGGAAACATACACCATAGATTCTCTGAAGAACCTTGTTGTTCTTATCACCTTTCCAATAAGCACCAGAATGCTTGATTAACTTGAAGTTCTTACATAATTTAACTGTTTCTACATGTGGACCACGACATAAGTCAGTGAAATCGCCCTGTGAATAAGTAGTGATTGTACCATCTTCTAAACCATTGATTAAGTCTAGCTTATATTCATCATCCTTGAATTCTTCTAAAGCTTCTTCTTTAGATACTTCATGTCTTACGATTCTCTTACCATCTTTACAGATCTTCTTCATTTCTTTTTCAATCTTAGGTAAGTCATCATCAGAAATAGTCTGATCACCTAAATCGATATCATAATAGAAACCTTCTTCTACTACTGGACCTACCCAGAACTTAGCCTGTGGGTAAAGATGTTTAACTGCCTGTGCTAATACGTGTGCACATGAATGATTTAAAGTATTTAAATCTTTGTCATTTAAAAAATCGCTCATATTCTCCTCCTATAAATAAAAAGAGACTTCATCAAAGGACGAAGTCTCGTGTTACCACCTTTATTCGTTATGCAAAGCATAACCTCTGATCTCTTAACGCGAGTAACGGAATCTCTTTCGAGTTCGGCATCACAGGGAGTACCTTTAAGTAAATATCTTGGAAGTTTCCACCTGTTCTTCCTCTCTGGTAAGCTTTTATCTTAAAGACATATCCTGTTTCTTAGCTTGTACGTTTATTGTACACCTCTTCAATTAATTGTCAATAAAGAAAAAAAGGAATAGGTCACCCTATTCCTGATTATCAAAAATTATTTGATTGTAACGATTTCTAAGTAGCTTGTTAAACCAGAAACACCTGGAGTACCACCAGTTACGATTACCTGTTCACCAGCTGTAATACCGTTTTCCTTAGCGATAACCATTGCAAGATCCATTAAACCTTCTCTTGATTTCATAGATTTGCAAAGTACAGGTTTAACACCCCAGTTAAGAGCTAATTTCTTAACTGTATCATCAGATGGAGTTGGAGCGATGATTGGGCAATGTGGTCTATAACGTGACATACGCTTAGCAGTAGCACCTGTTTCAGTGAATGCGATGATAGCTGAAACGTTGAAGTTAGCAGCAATTTCAGCAACTGACATACAGATAGCTTCTGAAGAGTTAGTGTTATCAGCAGTTCTGATAGCTCTTCTTAAGATTGAAGCGTAATCTAAGTTTTCTTCGATCTTATGAGCAATCTTGTTCATAGTTGATACTGCTTCTTCAGGATATTTACCCTGAGCAGATTCACCAGATAACATGATAGCATCAGTACCATCATAGATAGCGTTAGCTACGTCAGATACTTCAGCTCTTGTTGGTCTTGGGTTTTCCTGCATAGATTCAAGCATCTGAGTTGCAGTAATAACAACCTTACCAGCAGCATTACATTTCTTGATAATTGACTTCTGGATTAGAGGTACATCTTCAGCAGGTACTTCTACACCTAAGTCACCACGAGCAACCATGATACCATCAGATACTTCGATGATTTCGTCGATGTTTTCAACACCTTCAACACATTCAATCTTTGGTAATACTTTGATATCTGGCTTACCGTTTTCAGCAAGTAATTTCTTAATATCTAATACGTCCTGTTTTCTTCTTACAAATGAAGCAGCGATGAAGTTAACATCCTGTTTGCAACCGAAGATTAAGTCATTCTTATCTTTTTCTGATAAGAATTCGAACTGTAACTTAGTACCTGGAACGTTGATACCACGAGTGTTCTTAACTCTACCATCGTTAGCAGCTACACAGTAAATATCTGTACCTTCAACATGGTCAACTAATAATGCAACCTGACCATCGTTAACTAAGATATAAGCACCTGGCTTAACATCCTTGTATAATTCCTTATAAGAAATTGTGAAACGATCTGCAGAACCAACAATTTCTTCTGGAGTGATTACAGAAACCTGACCTTTCTTGAATTCAGTGAATCCACCTTCGAAAGCGCCAGTACGGATTTCAGGACCTTTAGTATCAAGCATGATTGCTACATCAGTACCAAGTTCCTTATTTACTTCTCTTAAAGTATCCATCTTCATGGCATGTTCTTCATAATCACCATGAGAGAAGTTACAACGCATTACGTTCATACCAGCTTTAATAAGCTTCTTTAACATTTCTTTATCCTGTGAAGCAGGACCAATAGTACAAACAATTTTTGTTTTTTTCATTTTTTCTTTAACCATTTTAGACTCCTTAATCAACCAAATAAATTTACACTCCGTTATATATATTTAACAAACACACTTAGAAATTAACGTAACTTCTGAGCGTCTTCGTAAATACCAGCATCAGCTACATGCTTATGACTTAATACTTCTGTGATAGGGAAAGCAGTGATCTGACCATGTACTTCACCTACGCAAAGTCCACCTTTACCTTCTTCAAGAAGTTCTACAGCCTTAACACCCATACGGCTTGCTAAGACACGGTCTCTTGCAGTTGGTCTACCACCACGCTGTAAATGACCTAAGACATTTGCACGAGTTTCGAAACCTGTTGCAGCTTCGACTTTCTTTGCTAATTCATTGACATCAGTGATATGTTCAGTAATAACCACGATAGCATGGTCCTTATCAGATGCCTTTGACTGTTTTAATCTTTCGATAATCTTATCTTCATCATAACCAGTATCAGAAGTGATTACTAGTTCAGCACCAGCTGCGATACCTGCATTAATTGCAAGGTCACCACATCTTCTACCCATTACTTCAAGGATAGTACATCTCTGATGTGAAGAAGAAGTATCTCTTAATCTATCTAATGCTTCAACAATTGTATTTAATGCAGTATCAAATCCAATTGTGAAATCAGTATCAGGAATATCATTGTCAATTGTTCCAGGAAGACCAATACAATTTACTCCCATTTCTGTAAGCTTTAAAGCACCATTGTATGAACCGTCACCACCGATGACTACTAATGCTTCCATACCTACTTTTTTCATCTGTTCGATTGCTTCTTTTCTGATTTCAGGATCTTTGAATTCAGGGAAACGAGCAGACTTTAACATAGTACCACCATTATTGATGATATTACGAGTACTATGACGATCAAATTTCATGAATTTACCTTCATGAAGACCCTTATAGCCAAGTCTAACGCCATATACTTCAATACCCTTGTTAAGACAAGTTCTAGCTACTGCACGAATTGCAGCGTTCATTCCAGGAGCATCTCCCCCAGAAGTTAATACACCAATACACTTAACCATTTTTTTCTCCTCTCAACTTATGAATTATATTCAAAACCATTCTAGCATAATTGTTCGTTCCTTACCATCAACAATTCTATTCCAATCAAAATTCTTAGTCAATAATTATTTCACAACATAGCGCTTTCATTTTAGAAACAATATTTTTCGCTCTAAGCTGTTCACGTTTATCATTATATTTATTCGTGTAAATCGTTTCCAAGTCTTCAAAACCATAGGCAGAAGTCATGAAAGTAGGCAATTCATTCAAAATGCGATAGTCTAAAATCATCGCAAGAACTTCATCCCTAGACCAGTTAGTGACATTTTCTTCACCTACACTATCTAGAAGTAAATAAGGTATGTTTTTTACAAGTTCTACTAAAGATGTATCTTCATTTGAATTGAAGCTTGCTTTCACATCAGCCATAAGTGTAGGAACATGACAAAGCCCCACTTCATAGCCACGTCTTGCAAGTGCGTTCATCATACCTGCCATGAATTTCGTACGAGTTGGACCACCACATACTAAAAAACCTTTAGTTTGTGGTTTGTTGATATATTCAATCAATTGTTTAGTCAAAATGATTGTACTTGCATCATTTTTATTTATTGCTTCATTCGCAATATCCTTGAGGCTTGTCAATGCAAGTCTAGTAGACATGTTATTGTAATGAAAGCGAGAAAGGAGCTGATCATTTTCATGCTTTTCAAGGCCATAAATACAGCTTTTGACATCACGATGGACATAAGAATCATAGCTCAAAGTAATCTGCTGACCCTTATTCATCTTAGGACATTCATTGATTCCATGACAATGTAAACAAGGTTCATGATCATCCACATAGGCAAGTAAATCAACCCAGGCATCTTCTAAAGCCTTTTGATTTAAATGATTCTTTTCTATGAATTCTCTAATATCCTGTCTTTTGATTAATTCCTGTAGACTTTGATTTCTTGTATTTTCTAATTCTTTATCAAATGAAAGCATCTGACCTGCTTTAATCATCATAGATCACCTCCTAGACCTTCCATCAATCGTCTTAATTCTTCTTGATCCTGTACACTGACTTCTACAGGTTTAGTTTCTTTTTTCTTTGTAGTCTTCTTGATTGTTTGAGGTTTTGTGTTATGAACCTCCTGATAGGCATCACGGGCACTCTTTAATCCTTTTCTCACCCATGAAGCCCCTATTGTTTCACAATAGTTCTTGTCTAGTCGTCCATTACTTCTACCTAGGACATACTCTATCAACATATTAGTGACTGCAGGAGTAAGTCCTAAAGCCATCAATGATTCCGCAATATTAAGATCATGAAGGGCAGGTTCTTTTCCTCCCTGCTTATTCTTCAATAACTGATAAGGAGAGATTGTCTCTAGATATCTGAAGTGTTTGTTTAAGTTATCATCATCAGTTTGTGGTGAAACATGTTGAATTGGCTGAGTATGATAGACTTCTTTAAGAGAACTTGCTGAGTCAGCACTATAATAACGTTTTGCCTGTTCTACTAAAGACTTACGACTAAACTTACCTTCCACAATCGCATCTTTAACCATTAATGCGAGAGAGAGTTGATCAATCGCATAAAGAGTCGCTATCTGCTTAATTGTATCTTCATTACGATTCACTATTTTCATAGGAACCTGATAATCTTTTAATGTTTCATAGAAGAGAGTGAGATCATAGTTAATAATAGGACGTTCACTTTCTTCTTCTTGATAACCTGATTCATGTCTTAATGGTTTATTTTGTGATAGATCAATCGTGAAGACATCTTCAAAGCGAGAAGTGACTTCTTCATAGTCAGTAAGTTTTTCTAATCCTGAACGGAAGTAATTCTTTGTCTTGGTATATTCTTCTACACCTATTGTCTTCTGTAATAAACCTGCAAGTATCTGGTTTCTAAAGAATGAATTGACAGATAGAGGTGTCATGAGATGAAAGATATAAACACCCTGTCCTTCTGATTCCTTATAATAAGATTTAAGTAAGCTTAACCCTTCTAATGTTTTTCTTGCCTGGTCAAGTTCTTCTAGATCTAGATTTAAAGCCATAGTCAAGCGACTGATGGCGCAGGGCTGATGGAAATGACGCATACGCATAGATTCTACATTGAGATACATATAAAGGCTATAAGCCTGTGTTTTAAGTAGTGGGGCATATAAATAAGTAAGAATATCACAATCATTGACAGTTAATGGTAATGAACGTTCACTTAAATATACATCTGTCGCATATAACATCTTATTCCACCTCCTTTAATACTTTGAGTATTTCTTTTTCTAAATCATAATAGTTTGTATTGTTTCTAATGATATAGTCAGCACGTTGTTCTTTGTCTTCTAAAGACATCTGGTTTCTAATACGATCAAGAGCCTGAGTACGTGTACAATGGTCACGTGATAAGACTCTTTGTATCTGTGTTTCTTTATCACAGCTGACTACTATTGTAGAGTCACATAAATCATCCCAGCCAGCTTCAAAGAGTAGTGGTACATCAATAAAGACAAGATTGTTTTTAGATTGTTTGATTTTTTGTACAATAACACTTCTGATATAAGGATGAAGGATTCCTTCTAAATAGTTCTTTTCATCCTGATTATTAAAGATAATATCTGCAAGCTTTTGTCTATTAATGATTCCATTATCAAGTACAGGAAAGTGTTCTATCACCTGTTTAAAAGCTTTAGTTCCAGGTTCTAAGGCATGACGTGAGATATCATCTGCATCAATGACTTCATAGCCATGAGTCATGAGATAATAACTGACAGTACTCTTACCACTCGCAATACCACCTGTGAGTCCTATGACCTGCATATTGTTTCTCCAATACGTTCCATAAGTTCAATACAATCAATACTATCTTGATGACTCATACGATCACTTTCTACCTTTATATACGCAATCGCTTCATGACATGCTGCAATTTCAGTATGGAAATCATCAATATCATAAGGGATTTCTCCTGTAAAAGATTCACCATTAAATGAAATGACAGCTTTTGTAGGACGATAGAATGGATCTAGAGTAATTGTACCTTTTGTACCTGTGATGATCATATCTTTTCTTACTGGTCCATCAAGTGAAGCTTCCATAAAAGCTTTCACACCATTTTCAAATTCTAGAGTAATCGAATCATGTACATCCACACCATGCTCTATTTTCACATTATTAGAAATAGAGACAACAGGACTCTTCACAAAATCTAAAACAGTCGCAATATTATAAATACCTGTATCATATAATGCGCCACCCTGTTTTGGATCATATATATAAGATTGTTCTGTGTAAGGTACAATGGATTGGAAATGGTTTTCTATAGAAACAATATCTCCAATAATACCTTTTTCTATTTCTTTATGTACTTGATTGATCATTGGAATAAATCTAGATTTCATTGCCTCCATAAAGAAGACATGATTCTTTTCTGAGTACTCACAGAGTGTTCTTATTTCTTCACCTGTTAAGGTGGCTGGTTTTTCTACTAATACAGCTTTATGATGCTTCATTGCTTCTAATGCATACTTGTAATGAGAGGCATGTGGTAAAGCGATATAGACAATATCTACATCCTCATCTTCAAGTAATTTGATATAGTCATCATAGAGCTTTTCTGGATGATAGAGTTCTTTAAATTGTTGTCTTTTTTCTGGATTATGTGATGCGCCTGCATACAAGCATGCTTCATCAAAATGAGAGAGACTCTCACAGAATCTCTGGGCTATTCTTCCGAGTCCTATAACACCCCAATTCAACATATTTAATACCTCCTTTTCTGACAGTGAGGACAGTAATATGTCCCTCTTCCTGCAATTGTGATTTTCTTTATAGATCCATTACACACTGAACATGTTTCCTGTGCATGAACAGATAAAGTGACCTGGAATAATCCATGAATGCCATTGGCATCAAATGAATGGATGGTTGTACCGCCCTGCGCAATGGCTTCCTTTAAAATAGTACTGGATACTTCTATCAATTCTTCTATACGTTTCTTAGAAAGTCGATTCCCTCTTGTACGAGGATCCATTCCCATTCTAAAACATATTTCATTTGCATAGATATTTCCTATACCAGTAAAAATAGACTGATCCAGTAATAATTGTTTAATAGGCAGATGGCTTTGATGGATACGAGGATAGATGTAATCAAATGTGGCTTCCATCGGTTCTTGTCCTAATCGACATAGTGGTGGTATTTTGCGATAGTGCTTTTTGTCTACTAACTGCATACGGCCAAACTTTCTTGTATCGTTATAACGAAGATCTGTACCATCTGTCATATGAAAGATAATATGATCATATTTATCATAGGGTTCATCTTTCATTTTTATATTGTATTTCCCTTCCATTCTGAGATGAGAAATAAATGCATCGTTATCTAGAATAAAGATCAGATATTTACCATATCGATCTATATCACATATAGATTGATGAATGAGTGTAGAGACGAATGTCTCTACATCTCCATCAATAATACGTGGATAGCGTACTTCTATTGAGTCTATTGTTTTATGAAGCACAAAGTTCTTTAAGGTTCTTCGTACTGTTTCTACTTCTGGTAATTCAGGCATTATTTTAATTCACACCAATTCTTGGCATAGTTGCCTTCTACAATAAGAGGGACATCCATCTTAATGCAGTTTTCCATCTTCTCTTTAACTAATGACATCACTTCTTCTAATTCATCTTCAAAGACATCAAAGATGAGTTCATCGTGTACCTGAAGAATCATCTGTGATTTAAGATGTTTTTCTTTAAGTGCTTTGTCTACTTCAATCATCGCAAGTTTTAAGATATCAGCACCAGTTCCCTGGATTGGTGTATTCATGGCATATCTTTGTGCCTGCTGACGAACCATGAAGTTCTTATCATTGATTGTAGGAATATATCTTTTTCTATTAAGTAATGTAGAGACATAACCCTGCTTCTTACATGTTTCTACGACTTCATCCATATATGTTTTCACTTCCGGATATGTTTCAAAATATTTATTAATAAAGTCTCTTGCTTCTGAAATAGACATACCAATATCCTTAGAGAGTCTGAATTCACTCATACCATAAATAATACCGAAGTTTACAGCTTTTGCCTGAGAACGCATCTGTGAAGTAACTTCTTCATCCTTCACACCAAACACAAGTGCTGCAGTATGTCTATGGATATCCTTGCCTTGATTGAATGCATCAATCAGATTAGTAACATGCGCCATATGGGCAAGAATTCTGAGTTCAATCTGAGAATAGTCAAATGATACAAGATAACCATTATGTGACACAAAGGCTTTTCTAATGAGTTTTCCTTCTTCACTTCTGACAGGAATATTCTGTAAATTTGGATCAACTGAAGAGAGACGTCCTGTATGAGTCAAAGTCTGTTTATAGATTGTATGAATCTTATTGTCTGGGAAGACCTGTTCCTGTAGTCCTTTTAAGTATGTAGAAGAGAGTTTAGTCAACATTCTATATTCAAGTACTAATGGGACAACTGGATGAGCATCAATGATCTTTTCTAAGACATCCTGACTTGTAGAATAACCAGTCTTTGTCTTCTTACCACCTTTTAAGCCAAGATCTTCAAATAATACCTGACCTAATTGTTTAGGTGAAGAGATATTGAATGTAGTACCTGAGATACGATAGATATCATTGGCTAGCTTCTCAATTGTTTCATCAAAAGCTGTATCCATTTCCTTTAATACATCTAAGTCTATTTCAGTACCTGCAAATTCCATTTCACCCAAGATTCGTGTAACAGGAAGCTCAATGTCTTCATATAGTTCATACTGTTTTTTATCTTTTAGTTCTTTAGTCACTACATCCTTAAGTTCATAGATTGCTTTGGCTTTAGATACAACATGCTGTGCTAGGATGTCATCTTCTGGAATATGTTTCTTAGCACCCTTTCCAAATACTTCTTCATCATATTGGACACCTTCATAATCAAAGTGTGTACATACATATTTGAGTTCTTCTTTAATAGCTGGTTCTAAGACATAAGAGGCAAGTGATAAGTCAAATGTATAACCATTGATTTCTATTCCATTCCATCTAGAACCAATGACAGCACTCTTGATATCATAGCCATACTTCTTCTTATTTTCATCCTTTAAGTAAGCTAGGAATGCTTCATCCTTTAATGCATTCTCATAAGAGATGAAATAAGCCTGTTCATCATTGTAGATTCCATAACCTAGAATAATAGAACGATGATAGTTCGTATCATAAATAGAGGCATAGACAGCACTGTCTTTTGTGATTTCAGGCATATGATCTACTATTTCAAACTTCAATTCCTTTTTAGGTGCTACTTCTATTGTCATAGATTTAATGAGAGAGTTCATATCATATTTTTCATAAAATGACTTGAGTGTTTCATAGTCATAACCCTGATATCTCGCTTTTTCTAAGTCTACATCTAAAGGAATGTCTCTAAGTATTGTGGCTACCTTCTTACTCATTAAGGCATCTTCCATACCTGCTCTGATCTTTTCACCCATCTTACCTTTGAGTTCATCCTGATGTTCCTGCAATCCTTCAATGGTTCCATACTGGTGTAATAGTTTTAAAGCAGTCTTTTCACCAACTCCTTTAATACCTGGAATGTTATCAGAACTATCACCCATTAATCCTAAGAAATCTCTAAACTGGTCTGGCTTTAAACCATATTTATCAAGTAAAGTTTCTTCATTATAAATATCAAGTTCAGTGACACCTTTCACCGTACGATAGATTGTAGTCTGAGGTGAGATCAACTGATTAGCATCTTTATCTCCTGTATAAACAGAGACTTTGAGGTTATTCTTTTCACCAAAGTCTACAAGTGTACCAATGATATCATCCCCTTCATAACCTTCTACTTCATACCATGTGATGTTATGGGCAGTAAGGTATTCTCTTGCAAGCGCAAACTGAGGAATAAGTTCCTGTGGTGTTTCTTTTCGTGTCGCTTTATAAGTATCTAATAGTTCATTACGGAATGTTTTCTTCCCATAATCAAATGCGACAATGACATATTTAGGATTGGTACTGATAATCTTTTCCACCATACGTGCAAAGCCATAGACACCATTAGTAGGAATCCCATTACGATTGACCATATAGTTACCTGTATAACCTGTGGCATAGAATGCCTTAAACAGTAATGAGTTCCCATCTATTAATACTAATTCTTCCATCTTATAACTCCTTTACTTGATTAATAATAAAAGATAAACGATCACGGTATTGAACACGAACATTCATTTCCACAATCTTTCCTCTTTCTAGTATATTCTTATAACGTTCATATTGATTAGAGAAGCAGACAAATTCTACTTGTCCTGTTTCATCCTGACCTTCAATAAAAGCCATTTCTCTTCCCTTCTTGTCTACAATAGCACGTACAGAACTAATACTACATACAACTAATATACTACGATCCATATAGCTTTCTACATCTACGAGATTCACTAATGAATGTTTGATTTTCTGTTTCACATAGACAATAGGATGAGTCGATATATAGAGACCTAATACATCCTTTTCTCTTTCTAAACGTTCAAATTTATTTTCTCTGACTTCTTCAAAGATTGGTTTTTCATCGACCCCTAATTGTATATACTCCAACATGAGTGAAATATTCTTACGTAAATAGGCTCTATTTTTATTAAATTCATCAAAAGCCCCTGCATCGATTAAACTTTCTAACATCTTAGATGATAAAGAAGGAAGTCTACCTAAGAAATCATACATATCCTTAAAGAGACCTTTTTCTCTTTCTTGAAGAATCATCTTATAGCCAGCAGCTCCTACGTTCTTAATAGAAACTAAAGAGTAACGAATACCGCCTTCTTCTACCATAAAGCGTGAATAAGAATAATTGATAGAAGGTTGGAGAATCTTGACACCATAGCGTTTAGATTCTTCAATGGTACGCATTTTACTAGAGGCAGAACCTGATTCATTGGAAAGAATAGCCGCGAAGAAATAGAGTGGATAATTGGCTTTAAGATAAGCCAATTGATAAGCGACATAACCATAGGCAACAGAATGACTCTTATTGAATCCATAGTTCGCAAACTTTTCTATCATCTGATAAAGTTTTGTGACAACATCTTCTTTAAACCCTTTTTTGATTGCCCCTTGAATGAATTCTTCCTTCATTCCTGCCATCATGCTTTCATCTTTATAAGAGACAGCTTTTCTTAATATATCTGCACGTCCTAAAGAGAATCCTGCAATGATCTGAGCTATCTGCATGATCTGTTCCTGATAGATCATAATACCATAGGTAGATTTAAGTATTGGTTCTAGTTCTTTGAGTAAGTAAGTGATATTGTTTTTATTCTTTCTACCTTCTAGATATCTAGGTATGTTTTCCATTGGACCTGGTCGATATAACGCAATGGCTGCAACGATATCATCAAAACATTCAGGTTTCATCTTTTGAAGTAATGAACGCATACCACTTGATTCTAACTGGAATACACCTGTTGTATCTCCACGAGAGATTAAATGATACGTGCGTGCATCATTAAGAGGTATGGTGTTAATAGAGAATGTCTGACCTAATTTTCTTTCGATATCCTTCATAATATAATCAATCATAGTCAGATTCTTAAGTCCTAAGAAGTCCATCTTAAGGAGTCCTGTTTTTTCGATATAATCCTTAGAGTACTGACTCATGATCATATCACTTGGTCCAATGACTAAAGGTACAACATCTCTTAATGGTTCATAGGATAAAACCACACCAGCTGCATGCATCGTAATATTACGTGGTAAGTATTCTACAAGACTCATAGGCGCAATAAGACGTGAAAGGACTGGATCTTTTTGAATCATATCCTGGAATGAGGCACTTGTAGAATAGACTTCACTGATTGATTTACGATGTTTAGGGGCTGTAGGCACCATCTTCGCAATCATTTCTAGTCTTGGTAAGGGAATACCCATCACCTTTCCTATATCCTTAATCGCATTACGAGGTCCATAAGTAGAAAAAGCGACTATCTGTGCTACATGATCATGACCATATTTATCACAGACATATTGAATGACTTCATCACGACGATCATCCTGGAAGTCTACGTCAATATCTGGCATGGATACTCTTTCTGGATTTAAGAAACGTTCAAAGAGTAGATTATATTTTAATGGATCAATATTTGTGATACCTAAACAATAGGCAACGAGTGATCCAGCGGCTGATCCTCTACCTGGGCCTACGAGTATACCATGTTTTTTCGCATATTGTACATAATCAAATACAATCAAGAAGTAATCATCATAACCCATTGTATGAATGGTTTTTAATTCATAGAGTAAACGGTCTTTATAGTTATCTGTAATAGGCTGATTCTTAAAGCGCTGTTTCAATCCTTTGATACAAAGATGTCTTAAATAAGCACCACTATCATTATTAGGAGTCTTATAGTGAGGTAGACCATTTTCTGTCTTCTGTATAGAACCATAACAGTTATCTATCATTTCTTCCGTATTCTTAATAATATCTGGATAACGACCAAATATTTCTCTGATTTCTTTTTCTGATTTTAAGTAACGTTCACTTGTCAGTGGTTCATGATCTTTATTTAGAACTTCACCCTTTTTAGAAGACTGTAATAAATCTAAAGTGAGCGCATCATGAGAATGCAGGTAACGGACATCATTGCCCCAGATACATGGGATATCTAAGAACTGGGCACATTGAATCAATGTCTTGTTGCGTAATGAATGACCACTATTCCCATCTTCTACAACCATCACACGATATGAAGCACCAAATAGATTCTTCATAGTCTTCATAAAACGCATTATTGGGCGTTCTATCTGAGCATGATCAAATAAATCTTTTTTCTTTTCTTTTGCCTCTTCGTTCTGAAGAAGTATATCTTCATATTCATGAGATACAATATAGAGATGATCTCTATAGTTGGATAAAGCTTTAATTGAGATTGCTTTATGTTCATTTAAGTTAATATCACTCACAATACGGACTAAATCCTTATATCCCACATCATCACGGGCATAAAGTGCGAGATGTATCAAATCATCATTATATATAATAGAGGCATTGACACCAAGTATTGGCTTAATAGAAGCTTTTGTGCATGCTTCATAGAATTCAAAGGCACCATACATATTATTATCGTCTGTTAAGGCAAGAGCCTGGATATGTTTTGATTTTGCGTTATCTATAAGAGATTGAATCAGTATTGTACTCTCCTGAAAGCTATAAGCACTTTTAATCTGTAAGTGTCCAAACATAATATCCTCTCCTTCCTTGTTCACCCATTATACCAAATTATCCCTTCTATTTATAGTTTGATAAAAAAAAGAACATGCCTAAGCATGTTCCTTGATGAGTTCATCCATCTTAGTTTGTATTCTAGATTGTACAAGGTTGGCTACTTCTACGCTATTCATGTCCTTATATTCTTCATAAGGGATTGGAGGAAGATAGTGGATTCCACAATCAACTCTCTTAATAGAATTACTGTCTAATACCTTAAAACAGTTATACATGACACATGGAATAATAGGAACCTGTGCATCCATAGCTGGTTTAAATGAACCACCCTTGAATTCTAATAGTTCATTTCCCTTTTTAGAACGTGTTCCTTCTGGAAAGATGATATAAGGGATGCCTTCAGACATTTCTTTTTTAACCTGTCTCATAAGCTTCATAGAAGCTCTTAAGTTTGTACGATCAATGGCAGGATATTCCATGAATTCAGCCACATCTCTTAAGAAGATAACGTCCAATAGTTCTTTTTTAAAAACAATCTTGAAAGGACGTTCAATACTGTCAAATAATGCAAGAATATCAAATAATCCCTGATGGTTAGGAGCGACAAAGAAACCACCTGTTTCAGGTATATATTCTGTGCCTGTCATAGTTAAATTAACACGTGCTCTTTTTGTTGCTTTCTTTAAAAGTCTTCTTGTCCAGTCAATACGTTCTTCAAAAGGAATTGTATCCTTATGTTTCTTGATATGTTTTAACTGGAAGATCAGTACGGGTAATTCAAAGAAAAAACGAAGCACAATTAATATAAGTCTTTTCATTTTTGATAGATTTCTAGTGTAAATGTCTCAAATGGCTTTTCTTCTACGAGACGATAGTTATATTCAGAAAAGTCAGGGAAATATGTTTCTCCTGTATAATCTCCAGGAATACGTGATAAAAGAATCTGATCACAATAGGGAAGTGCCTGTTTATACACAGAGGCACCACCAGAAATAAAGAGGTCTTCACCACGCTCTTTAAAAGCTTTAATAGTGCCTTCTAAATCATCCACTACTTCTACTCTATCATCTTCAAAATTATGAGAGAGGACAATAGTATGACGTTTAGGTAGAGGTTTACCAATGGCCTGATAAGTTGTTTTCCCCATTAATAATGTATGATTGAGTGTTGTACTTCTAAAGCGTTTGAAGTCTTCACTATTGTGCCATGGCATCCCATTGTCTGTTTCCTTTTTCCCAATGAGATTATTTTTATCTGCTGCAACAATGATAGTAATCATACACTGACCTTACCTTTCAATGGACCATGAGACTGATAACCTTCTAACTTAATATCTTCAATCTTGAAATCAAAGAGATTATCAATATCCTTATTTAATACAAGATGAGGTAATGGAAGAGGTTCTCTTTCAATCTGTGTCTTGACTACATCAAAGTGATCCTTATAAATATGAGCATCACCAATTGTATGAATGAATTCTTTTGGTTCATAACCACATACCTGGGCAAGCATACATGTAAGTAAGGCATAAGATGCGATATTAAATGGAACACCCAAGAATGTATCAGCACTTCTCTGATATAATTGACAGCTTAAGTATTTTTGATCACTTGATACATAGAACTGCATCAATGTATGACATGGTGGTAAAGCCATCTCATCTACCTGGCTAGGATTCCATGCAGAAATAATATGTCTTCTAGAGAATGGATTATTCTTTAAAGAATCAATGAGCTTCATTAACTGGTCAGTGCCTTCATTATTAAAGTTACGCCATTGTGCGCCATAAACAGGACCTAAGTTACCGTGTTTCTTCGCAAAGTCATCATCATTCTTGATCTTTTCTACAAATTCTTCTAATGTTTCACCATTGAAGTCTTCACTTTTCTTAAAGTCTTCATAAGGCCATTCATTCCATATTTTCACATTACGGTCTACTAAATATTTGATATTTGTATCACCCTTAATAAACCATAATAGTTCTTCCGCAATAGGACGTAAATACATCTTCTTAGTAGTAAGAAGAGGAAATCCTTCACGTAAATCATAGCGTGTCTGATATCCAAATACAGAACGTGTACCAGTCCCTGTGCGGTCAGGACGGTCTTCTCCATGTTCTAGGATATATTGACACATATCTAGATATTGTTTCAAATTATATTCCTCCTTTTATGCATTTGACCACATGATAACACAAATAGTGATAAATGGGATATACAAATACTGGTTCTTTGTATAAAAAAGAAGAAGTATTTCTACTTCTTCATCTGTTCACGGTAGTTTTCCATCATACCTTTAAATATTTCAGCACTTGTAGGAGGTGTAAATGTGACTGCGTTCGCACCTGCTTCAATAACTTCTTTAATTGTTTCTTCAGTTGGTCCACCAGTCGCAATGATTGGGAAATCCTTATCAATAGTTCTTAATGCCTTGACGATTTCTACAGTCTGTTTTCCACCAGATACATTGATGATTTTAGCACCACTATGTAACATACGTTCTTCTAGATCTTCATCAAGTGATACAACAGTAAGGACAATAGGAATATCTACTAAACGTGATAGTTCTCTGATCATTTCTGTATGTACAGGGGCATTGAGTACAACAGCCGCTGCACCATGTAATTCTGCATCCAGGGCAATCTTGAATACTCTTGCACCATTGGTAGTCCCTCCACCTACGCCTACAAATACAGGTTGTCTAGCGACTCCGATAATCGCATTAGTAATCTGAATTGTAGGCGTAAAAGGATAAACAGAAAGAATCGCATCTGCGTTATTATTCGCAATAAGTGCAACATCTGTACTAAACAATAAGCTTTTTATACGTCTTCCATTCACATTAATACCACTGGCTTTGTACATCACTTCTGGTACTTCTACAGTATGTTTTAATGTAGACTGGATTCTTGGTGTCATTTTAGGGGTTTTCATTAAGTCGTTCATATATTCTCACTCCTTTAAGTCACATTATACGCTTCTTTTAAAAACATTATATGAACAAAAGAAAAAACCAGCAATGCTGGTTTTAGATTAAGAATGCGAAATATGCAATAAATAGTACAAATAACATCCAGACCATCTTGTTGATGTCTTTAGCCTGACCTGTCGCAATCATGCTGATAACATAAACGATGAATCCTAATGCGATACCATTACTGATTGAATATCCGAGAATCATGAAAATGATAGTCACGAAACCACTTGCCGCAAAGATCAAGTTATCCCACTTGATATCCTTTAACTGTGAAGCCATTAAGATACCAACGATAACTAATGCTGGGGCAGTGACTGCTTCAGTGATCATAGATAATACTGGATAGAAGAATACTGTTAATAAGAAACAGATTCCTGTTGTACATGCAGTTAAGCCTGTACGTCCACCTACACCAACACCTGAAGTAGATTCTACGAAAGATGTAACTGTAGAAGTACCAATCATTGAACCAAATACAGTTCCTACTGCATCTGCAAGTAATGCACGTTCAACATTCACTAATTCACCATTTTCATCAATCAGATCAGCTTTTGATGCAACAGCGACTAATGTACCGGCTGTATCAAAGAAATCTACGAATAATAATGAGAAAATCGCAACGATACACTGTGGATGAGTGAACATTTCGTTGAAGCCTCTCGCAAATGCGCCTACTAAACTAAAGTCAAAATTCACTGATACAAGTTTTGAAGGTAACTGTGGCATACCTTTTAATCCAAAGATTGAACCAAATACTACACCAACGACTGCAGTAATGATTAAGCCATAGAATACGGCTGCAGGCTTATTCTTTACTAATAATACAAGTGTGATAATGATACCAAATAGTGCAAGTAATACTGTAGGATCCTTTAAGTTTCCTAAAGTGACAAAAGTAGATTCACTTGCCACTACAATACCTGCGTTCTTTAAACCTACAAAGGCTACAAAGAAACCAATACCTGCGCCAATCGCAAGTTTTAACTGTGCAGGAATCGCATTAATGATCATACGACGGATGTTTGTGACTGTGATTAAGACAAAGATAATACCTGATACAAATACGCAGGCTAATGCGCCTTCAGGTGATAATCCCATCTGTCCTACAATCGTATAAGTGAATAATGCGTTAACCCCCATCCCTGGTGCAAGAGAAACTGGGTAGTTTGCCATTAATCCCATAAAGATGCTTGCGGCACCTGCAGAGATGGCAGTCGCTAAGAAGACACCCTGATGACTCATGTGTGCCTGTCCTAGAATGGCAGGGTTGACTGCAAGAATATAGGCCATTGCTAGGAAGGTTGTAATACCGGCAAGGATTTCAGTCTTGACATTAGTCCCATGTTCTTTTAAGTGAAATAATTTTTCCATTGTTTTCTCCTCTCAAAACAAAGCCCTATTATAGTATACTTTTACATTTTATGCAAACATTAAAAAATCCCCTTATAATGGGGATTTATCGTATTCCTTCATGATATCTAGAATAGTATCTATGACTTTTTCAAGTGAACCATCATTTATAATATGATAGTCACATGAGGACATATATTTATCTCTACGCTCTTTATCTAAGGCATAAAGCTTATCTGGACCATCCTTTAATAGAGGTCTGCCACTTGGATCGACATCATTCACAATATCTTCAATTGGACGGTCAATATAGAAAACAACACCATTCTTCTTTAAATATGTCATGTTTTCAGGTCTTTTAATCACTCCACCACCAGTAGAGATGATCTTTCCTTCTAACTCAGATACTTCCTGGCAGCATGTTGTTTCATTGTTTCTGAAATAGTCTTCAGAAATCGCAAACATATCAGGAATGGACATATTAAAGCGATTCACAAGATAATCATCTAAGTCGATCATTTCATGACCTGTTTTTTGTGAAAGGATTTTTCCAAATGTTGTTTTACCACTTCCCATAATTCCAATTAAAACGATATTTTTCATGATTCCTTCCTTTCATAGTTACCAATCATTCTAAATGTATTGGTATATGTTTTGATTTCCTGTAAGGCACGCAGTACATGATCCTGATTCAAGTTACCATCTACATCTAAATAGAAATAGTATTCCCATGGAGATAATGGAAGAGGTCTTGATTCAATGCGGGCCATGTTGATGTTGTGTTCCTTTACAACTCTCATCACTTCATAAAGGGCACCGACTTCATGATTCACAGTGAAGACCATACTGATACGATTGGCAGTGGGTCTAATTTCATATTGTCTTGCGATAATGATAAAGCGGGTATGATTGCTTTGGTCATTCTGTATTGCCTTGGCAATAATATCAAGATTATAGAGTTTAGCTGCTTCAGTAGAAGCAATGGCACCCATTGTCTTATCCTGTGTTTCACTGATATATTTAGCTGCTGCGGCCGTATTGAGATATTCATGACCTTCAATATGATGATCATTTAAGAATTCTGATGTCTGTTTTAAACCCTGTACATGACTATAAACATCCTTGATATCTTCTAGAGCAGCCCCTTTGATACCAAGTAAGTTCTGATCTATTGTGATAGACTGCTCACCTACAATATAAAAGCCATACTTAGTAAGTAAATCATAGTTATCATTAATAGCACCTGTAGAAGAGTTTTCTAGAGGAAGTACACCATAGTCTATCTCCCCTTTTTCTAATGCCTGATAGACATCTTCAAAGTGTGGATAGTTGATACCTTCAATGTTTCCAAACCAGCTTTTCATAGCCTGGTTAGAGAAAGAACCAGGAACACCCTGATAACCTACTTTAAAATGTTCTTTAAGTTCTGTGGCTTCATATTTCTTTAAAGGAATAAAAGTAGACTGATAGCTTTTAGAAAGATTCATTGTGTCCTGGACAAATGTTTTCGCATATGTCTCTAGAGACTTATCTTCTAAACGATCTACATTCTTTTGAATAACTTCTTTTTCTCTATCCTTCTGAAAGATCTGCATATCATGAGCTAATTTATATGTAATAACATCCTTAGCGACATGCATACGTTTTTCAAATAAGGCGATGATTTCCTTATCGATTGCATCTATTTCTTCTCGACATGTTTTTAAATCTTTCATAGTGCCTCCAGCATATCTAATACACCTAGTGCTGCCATCGCTTCCACAACAACAATCGCACGAGGAATGATACATGGATCATGTCTTCCTACAATTTCTAGTTCTGTATTTTCATGTGTTTTCACATTGATTGTTTTCTGTTTAAGAGAAATAGATGGTGTAGGTTTAATGCCTACTGTGAAAAGTAATGGCATACCATTAGTGATGCCTCCAGTAATTCCACCATTATGGTTCGTAGAAGTCTTCACTTCTTCTCCTTCATAATAGTAAGCATCATTGGCTTCTGATCCCTTGAGTAAAGTAATATCATCTAGATCACCAAATGAGACTGACTTAACAGCTGGAATACTAAAGAGTAATGGAGATAAATGGGCCTCCATACTATCAAAGAATGGATTTCCTACTCCTGCAGGAAGTCCAGTGACAGCACATTCAATCTTTCCACCCACACTGTTGCCTTCTTTTCTTGCTTCTTCAATAGTTTCCTGCATCAATGTATATACATCATCATGAATGACAGGATAGTCTTTCTGATTCAGTTCTTCTAAGTAAGAAGGAGTAATATCTAGTGGATAATGCGTATCCTTCACATCTTTAATAGAAAGAATATGAGCCCCTACATGAATCCCTTTTTCTTTTAGGATTTGTTTAGCGATAGCCCCTGCAAAGACTATAGGTGCTGTCAAACGTCCAGAGAAGTGTCCTCCTCCTCTGACATCATTAAAGCCTTTATATTTAATATATGCAGGATAATCTGAATGTCCTGGACGCATATTATCCTTTAAATAAGAATAGTCTTTAGAGTGCTGGGATGTATTCTTAATAATTCCACATAGTGGTGCACCTGTTGTATAACCATCTAATACACCGCTGAGTATTTCTACTTCGTCTGCTTCTTTTCTTTGTGTACTCATTAGGTTCTTACCTGGAGCACGTCTTTGCATATCTTTATTGATGGCGTCCATGTCTAGCTTAATACCAGCAGGTAAGTTTCCAATTGTGATTCCAATGGCTTTACCATGACTTTCCCCAAATAGAGAGAGTTCGATATGATGTCCCCAATTAGCACTCATGATATTCACCACCTAGAGATGTAAAGTCTTCAAAGAAACCTGGATAACTCTTCTTGACACAATCCTTATCATCAATTGTGATTGGACCATTGGCACGTGTAGAAAGAATGGCTTCAGCCATACACATACGATGGTCATTAGAACTTGTCACTTCTGCACTATTATATATTGATGAACCAGTAATAGTCATACTGTCTTCTTCCTCTACTGCATCAATTCCTGTAGCCTTTAATAGTTCTACAGAAGCTGTGAGACGGTCACATTCTTTAATACGTAAACGTGATGCATTAATGATATGTGATGTGCCTTCGGCTAGTCCACATGCTACTGATACAACTGGCATAAGGTCTGGACATTGTGATGCATCAATAGTGGCTGGTTTGATAGTATCGCAGACTACTTTAATACCCTCACTTGTTTCTACGATTTCTCCACCCATCTGTTCCATAATATCTAAGATAGCTCTATCACCTTGTGAAGAATGCATATTTAAGTTAGAGATTGTGATATCACTGCCTAGTAGATCAGCCACTAGATAGAAAGCTGCCTGTGAGAAGTCAGCTTCTACATTGTAATCACATGGTTTATAGTTCTGATTACCACGAATCTGGAATGCCTGATAATCATGGTTGATGATTTCAATTCCAAACTTCTCTAACATATCAAGTGTTAAGTCAATATAACCTTTAGATTCTAAAGGTGTAGTAATCTTAATTAAAGAATCACCCTTTAATAAAGGTAGAGTGAATAATAATCCACTGATAAATTGTGAAGATACATTACCTGGTACTTCAAATATATCTGAATGAAGCTGACCATCTAAAATGACATCTAGACGTTCTGAGTCTTTTCTTAAATATGCAATCTTCTGTTTATCAAAGATATCATAATATACATCAAGTGGTCTTTGTCCTAACTTTCCTTTACCGACAAAGTGTACACGAGAGAAGTTAACGAGTGATAAAGGCATTAAGAAACGTAGTGTAGAGCCTGATTCATGGGCATCTATTTCTACTCTTCCTAGTCCTAATGTAATAGAGCCATCAATAATTAAAGTATCGCCTTCCTGCTTAATAATAGCCCCTAAGGCTTTCATACCTTCTATTGTGGCTTCAATGTCTTCTGAGTAATCAATACCGCTAATACGGCTCATACCTGGTGCTAAAGCTGCACAGATAATGGCACGATGGGCTAATGATTTAGAAGGGGGAACCGCAATGGTTCCTTGAAGTGTTTTTGGTGTAATAGTGATTTTTGTCATTATATGTCCTCTACTTCCAGAATCATCTCTTTCTGATCCTTATGTACATAATACTCTCCTATTGTTTTAAGTAAAACAAAAGATAATGTAGAATTGATGTTTTTCTTATCTAAGTCAATGGCTTGAAGTAGTTCTTTTGTAGGGACATCAGCACGAGTAGGAAGGTTATAGTGACTTAAGGCTTCTTCTATACGTTTTGTAGTGCCTTGTTCACATAAACCTTTGAGTTCTGCAATACGAGTAATAGCCACCATACCAATACCGACTGCTTCACCATGAGAATACTTTTCATAATGAAAATGTTGCTCGATAGAGTGTCCAATAGTATGACCAAAGTTCAAGCATAAACGATCACCAAAATCATAAAGATCCTTTTCTACAACATCTCTCTTAATATCCACACATTTATAGATGATTTCATCAATATCCTTATAAAGATCATCAAAGTCCTTATATCCAGCTAATTGATCAAATAAAGCTTTATCTTTAATGCAGCCATACTTAATGACTTCTCCCATACCATCAGTGATGAAATGAGGATCCAATGTCTTAAGAGTTAAAGGATCAATGAGGACAAGTAATGGATGTTTAAAAGCACCGACTAAGTTCTTTCCTTCAGGTAAATCTACTGCGACTTTACCACCTACTGAAGAGTCAACTTGAGATAATAATGAAGTAGGAATTTGGACAAACTTAATACCACGCATATAAGTACTTGCCACAAATCCAGCTAAATCACCAATGACGCCTCCACCTAACGCAATAAGTAGATCAGTTCTAGTAATCTTAGCTTCTAATAATTGTGAATAGATAGAAGGGAGAATATCAAATCTCTTAGATGTTTCTCCATGAGGAATCACAACCGTAGAGACTTCATAAGAGTCTTTTAACTGATTCACCAACTGTTCTCCATAAAGTGGAAAAACGTTATCGTCAGAGACAATAACGATTTTCGCACCTGTGAAGACTTGGGAAATAAGTTCTTTGGCTTTATTTAAGATACCTTGTTCAATATATATAGGATAACTGTCTTTTCCTAAGTTCACATTTAATTTCATTTTAGATTTCCTTTCCAACAACCTTACCGATTTCTCTTAATTCACCAATAAGTTTAGTATATTTTTCAGGCTTTAATGACTGTGCACCATCACATAATGCATGTTCTGGATCATTATGTACTTCAATAAGTAATCCATCACATCCTGCTGCAACACTTGCCTTAGCCATTGGTTCTACTAACCACCATTTACCACCAGCATGTGATGGATCAATGATTACAGGTAAGTGTGTCATTTTTCTAAGTACTGGAATAGCCTGTAAGTCTAGAGTATTTCTTGTATATGTTTCGAATGTTCTTACACCTCTTTCACATAGGATGACATTCTCATTACCACTTGCCATGATATATTCTGCACTCATGATCCATTCCTGGTAAGTTGCACTTAATCCTCTCTTTAAAAGAATAGGCTTCTTGACTCTTGCACCAACTTCCTTAAGTAAAGTGAAGTTCTGCATATTTCTAGCACCAATCTGAACTAAGTCTACCTTTTCATTGAATTCATCAATATCATCCGCACTCATAAGTTCTGATACGATTGGTAAACCTGTTTCTTTCTTTGCAGCGACTAAGTAATCTAAACCAGTAGAACCTAATCCCTGGAAAGCATATGGAGAAGTTCTAGGCTTAAATGCGCCACCTCTAAGCATATTAGCACCAGCTGCTTTTACTTCCTTCGCAATCGCAATAACCTGTTCTTCTGATTCTACTGAACAAGGACCAGCAATTAATGCCATATGGCCTCCACCTACTTTAACACCATCTACATCTACAATAGTATCTTCAGGATGGAATGCACGGTTTGCAAGCTTATAAGGCTGTTCAACTCTCATAACCTTTTCTACTGAAGGTGATACTTCAATATCTCTAGGATCTACTTTAGTGGTATCACCAATTACACCACAGATAGTCACATCATGACCTACAACTAAATGAGTTTCTAATCCTTTTTCTTCTACCTTTGCCTGGATCTTCTTTACATCTTCTTCACTTGTTTTTGGCTTGAATACAATAATCATAATCTTTTCTCCTCTTATCTTCTACCTGTATAAATAAAAGACTCTCATCCTATAAGGACGAGAGTGTATCTTCGTGTTACCACCTTATTTTATATATCTATCACTAGATATATCTCAACGAGTACTATCATACTCTGACAATGTAACGGTTGTGACCGGATACGCCTACTTCATTCAACGCTCTACTCCAAGACGAATTCAATACCCCTCAAATATCCTTTTACACCACCCAAGGACTCTCTATGCTTCTTTGAGATATCTACTATTTCTTTTCACTGTATTTATACTTAGTAGTTCTTAATTTGTGAACTCATCATACTGAATAATCACACTTATGTCAACTACTTTTTCTATTTTTCTTATACTTTCACAAAATATTTATATAATATCTAAATATTACACTTCAATTAAGTTAATACAATAATACTGAGACCCTCTCTTACAATATATCGTAGGAGTATCTTGAGAAAGTGTTTCTACTTCGCCTATAACTTCACATATATAAGTCTTCTTTGCACCTGATACAAAGTGAATTGTGAGAATATCCTGAGATCTGATTTTCTCTATCTCTGTAAGAAATAAGTCAGGTATGATTATATTCTTATTCTTATAGTGAGGAAGTGTTTCTTCATCTCCAATAACTAAGTGAATAGAGCCTACTTCAAGAACTGCTTCTACACCATATCCCTGTATGTCTAAATAGCCTCCTGAGGGAGATATATAGGTATCAGGAATCAATGGGAGTGTCTTATCATAAAGAGTCTGCATGTTCTTTATTTCTTTGTATTGATGATAATGTGTATAACCAAACAAGCAACAAGACACTAGGATGCATAAGCACCCTAGTGTCATAAATACTCGACTAATCTTTTTCATATCTTATAAAGCTTCCAAGTAGAATAAGTATTAAACCTGCACCACACATCAAGCTAAGATAGTGCTGGATTCTAGTCAGATCCCCTGTCTTAACCTGCGTGTTATTCTTTGGTGTATCGATACTTGTATTGGTTATAATATATTCAGTCTTAGAATCATTACTGCTTGTTGAGACAATACCCTTATATCCTTTAACGTTCTTTTCTTTGATACTATAATTGATGGCCTTTTCA
This sequence comes from uncultured Catenibacterium sp., assembly GCA_900540685.1. GTDB lineage: Bacteria > Bacillota_I > Bacilli_A > Erysipelotrichales > Coprobacillaceae > Catenibacterium. The sequence goes on from UQGS01000023.1 coordinate 26,379, forward strand.
GTTTTCCATGAATAAGCATAATTATGTTCAGCATCTAAAGTAATAGTCTTTACCAATGTAGAACCATCATAGAGTTCTACTTCAATTGAATCAGGATGCGTATTCCCATTATCTTTCCAATGCTTCACAATTTTATATTCATGAGAGCGGATTTCTGAATACTTGATAAAGTCAATGGATACATCATAGCTTGTCTTTTGTGGTAAAGAAATCAAATAAGGTAAATAAGTATATGTTTTGTCTTCTCTTTCTAAGTTGTCTGCAGTAATAAGATAAAGACCAGTCTTTAAGTTTGTATAAGTAAGCGTAGAAGAAGTCGCCTGCTTAGTGATACCTTCAACATTTGCGGTATATCCCTTTAAAGTGATTGCGGCATTTTTAAGGTCTTCACTACTTTCAAGCTTATTTAAATCAATAGTTGTATTCTTCTCAGCTTCCTTGAAATCTTCCGTATAGTGATAACTGCCATCATCAGAAATACTTGCCACACGATACAAATGTACATTTAACCCTGATAAACATTCATTGAGTGTAAGTGAACAGCTTTTGTTGACATCAACAGCAGTTACCTGGAATAAATTAAATAGTGTCACTGATAGTATAACTGTCATGCATAATAGTAGCTTCTTTAATCTTTTTTTCATAATAAGTGCTATTTAGTCCTTTCTTTTTGTTTCTTTGATGTCAGATACCAGATAAACGCAATAATAATTGCGAGAACTATCCAGAATATATCTAGAATCACTGGATCTGTTTTTACTAAATCTCTTCTAATTCTAAGATTTGTCTTATTAATACGATGTCCTCTGACAAGTAATCTATGGGTATTGACTCCATAAGGTGTACAAGTCATAAGCGTACAATAATCCTGTCCTTCTACTATTTTTAAATCATCTTTTTCTGTAGGAAGGACTGTTTTTATTTGATCTACCTCATAATAAAGAGTTTGATCCAATATCTGAAGCATGAAGGTATCACCTGTCTTTAACTGATCTATATCAGTGAAAAGCTCGGCACTAGGTAATCCTCTATGTCCAGATATGACACAATGCGTACTTTCTCCACCTACTGGTAAGGATGTACCTGGAATATGTCCTATCGCAATCTGTAAGATTTCAGCATCTGTTCCATGATAAATAGGTAAAGAGACATTAATCTTAGGGATTTCTACATACCCCATCATACCAGTCCCAGTAACATCTAAAGTCTCATTGTATATCTTCTTCTCGTTGTCATTTAAAGCATACATTGTATGTCTTAAATTTTTATTGTATAAAGTGGCATCATTCCAAAGCTTTTCATACTGTTTTTCTGTAAGGTCTTCGACCTTTTCTTCATAACCAGCTATGGCTCTTGTCTGATGTCTTTGATTCCAATAATTACTAAAGCTTGGATAAATAAGTAAAGAGAGTCCTATAATAAATATCAAAGCTATAAATAAGTTTACTAACTTCTTTTTCATTATAGAACACTCCTTTTTATTTTACATTAATTATTTTCAGCTTTTTTCTTCATTACTAAGAATACACCAGCTGCAAGAATCATGATAGTACCTGCAACATATAATACTGTAGTACCCATACCACCAGTACTTGGAAGTTCAGAACCCTGGTAGTTGATAACGCCAGCAGTTAATGTACCTGTGCTTACTTTAGTACTAAATGCGATTTCACCATCAACTGGATTACCATTTAAATCAGTTAATTTTGGATCATCACTTTTCGTATCATGAGTTGCTGTAATAGAGAATTTAACTGGATCCATTGTGTTATATCCTTCAGGAGTTACTGTTTCTGTAAGGATATATTCACCATCATCTAATCCTGTAAATTCAAAAGCTGTTCTTTCTTGATCATCTTCACTTTCAGTAATTGTATATTCTTTTACTGTTTTCTTTGAACCATCTGCAAATACTTTTTCTAATTTGAAGGCAGCACCAGTAAGTGGAACTCTACGAGAGTCATACTTATTGATGTGCACTTTATATGTAAATACGATAACCTTATCTTCTGGTGTCTGACCTTTATCTCCACCCTGTTCGTTATTAGGGTTATTAGAGAATTCCATATACATTTTATTTGGGTTACCTACAGCACCAATGACTGCATTATCATTTAATGTTGCAGTATATTCAACTCTTACTTTTGATACATCAGTACCTAAGCTTTTTACATCTTTAATAGTTACAGTAAAATGCTGATCATCTGTAATATTCACTTCATATTTATCTGCATCAAGTGCATTATCACTACCATTTTTATAAACTTTAAATGAATCTCTGTCAACTGTCAAACCATCTGATAAAGTATCATGGAAGATAATAGTGTTTTCTTTCTACCAGGCCTATTTAAAATATTATAATCTGTCATATTCTCCTCCTTAATAAATAGTAAAGCGTGTGATTGGATATACTTTCATTACAACTTTCCCAATAATCTTATCTTGATCAATACATCCTAAATCTCTCATTCTAGAATCTATGGCCTGTGCTCTGTTATCTCCCAATACAAAGACCTTTTCACTTGGTACAATACATGGAAATACTTCATCGCGTAGTGGATTGTCTTTTCTACTTGTGAGATAGTTTTCTTCAAGTTTCTTGTCATTCACAAATACATATCCATCTGCATCAATATTAACTTTATCTCCACTTAAGGCAATCACTCTTCTTATTAGAAGCTTGTTGTTGTAGTTGATTGCGACTAAGTCTCCCTGTTTAAAAGATTTTGTTTTTTTGATACATACAAGATCATTGTAACTTAATGTTGGACTCATAGAACTGCCTTCTACTGTATAGAATGGACAAAAAGTCGTAATAAGAAACATGATGATACAAATGACAATAAGACTGATGAAAGTGATTTTTCTTTTCATATAAGCACCTTTTTTATATTAATGTAAATGTTCAGTAATAAGCATGTAAGAAATTATCATAGAGGGAATGAAAATGCAACTTATTTACACAGAATCGAAACCTGTGACATTTTTTGAAACACTGTTGTATTTATGAGTTTAAAATGTCTTCATAGCACTGTAAAGTGGCCTTATTTTCATACCAATAAATTCAAGCATTTAACGTTTAAAAGTGAAATATGAGAAAATAAAAAAGTAACTGCTTTATGCAATGGTATTAAGTTAAAGAAAACTAATACCATCTGATAATTAAGTTAAGGTGTC
>UQGS01000024.1 GCA_900540685.1 uncultured Catenibacterium sp.
ATGGTATTTTTGCTGAATAAGATAACCTAAAGCAACAATTTACTTAAAAAGAGCGATTTTTTATTACATTCTGTTTAAAATGTCGTTTTATGTGATTATAGGCCCATTTTATATTTTGTGGTGGATATTCAAAACGTTTATTAAATTAGTCTTTGGATTTATGTTTCAGATTGAAGTGTTCTTGGGAGTTTTCAATGCTAAGCAAGCAATGAGAAGAAGAGGATGGTTTTAATGGACTATGTGATGGATGAAAGGCTTGTGAACATAGTTTTGTAGCTAATACGACAGTTAAATGCATTATTCAAATTGATAAGAGAGGGGTTATCTAAAATGTTAAGGTTATTATGTTATCTTCTGTTCTTCCCACTATGGTTAATTTGGTGGTTTATTAAAATTGTTTTCTATTTCATGGCCTGGCTTGAAGTTTGTTTGGTAAGTTTCAATGGTAAGAGAATAATTAGACGAAGAAGATGGTAAAATATTTTCTTCTAATATTTAGAAATAGAAGAGTGTGCGAATGCATGCTCTTTGCTTATATTAGAGAGTGTTTGAGAAAATCATTGCCATTTGAAATATGTTCTATTATGGTTAGGAAAAGGAGTGTATAAAGTATGAGTTATGATGTTTTAGAAGTATGTCGTCATGTGATTAATTACAGCAATGAACAGGACTATGGTATTTCAAACTTAAAGCTACAAAAAGTGCTTTATCTTATTCAGGCTTATTTTCTAATTGATAAAACAAAAAATATGCCTTGTTTTGATGATGAAATTGAAGCATGGGATTTTGGACCAGTTGTTCCTTGTGCATATAATGAATATAAGCAGTATGCAAATGGAGATATTCCAACTATAGAATCATATTATTTGTTTGATATAGATAATATCTGGAATACGAAAAGAGTAAAGTATAATGATGATGTTATTCTTGATGAAGATAAGAAACGTATTGATAGAGTAATAGATAGTTTTTCAGAATATACAGCTACTGATCTTGTTTCATTAACACATAAACAATCTCCTTGGATAAACTCTTATGTTCCAAATCAGAATAATGAAATATCCATTGATGCAATAAAGAGATATTTTCAGGATTAATGAGTTTTGGTTTGAATTATAGGTGAAATTAGTCAGATATCATAGAAGGGTTACTGGATGTTATGCATCCAGCAACCCTTTTTAAGTGGAATATTAGGAGAAAACTCTATCCTTCCTGTTTTTTATATCTAATTAATTGTATGGTTTATTGTATATGTTGTATAAGTGTTTTAATAAACTGATCATATGTCTTAGAACACATAACTTCACGTTGAAATTTGGTGTTATTAACGAGTTCAATAAATACATCGTATAAGTGTTCCATGTTAAGACTATCTCCGTTTTTGATTGCTAGAAGGAATACAATTCTAACAGTTTCATCACCATTCCATTTAAGCGGTTCATCTAATATAGCAACAGCAACTTTTGTTTGTTTTGCAAAAACGTTCAATGGATGTGGTAATGCAAATACATCATTCATATTTGTATTAGAGAGTTCTTCACGTTTATAGACAGAATCAAGATAATCATCACCAATAATATCCTCATTGAGTAAAAGAGTACTGAGTTCTTCTAACAATTCTTTTTTTGAGTTCACTTTTTTCTTGTGAACAAACAAAGAAGAGTCAAAGAATTTTTTGATTTTATCATATTTACTTTGATCTATTGATGTGATTAAACGAGATACCATTTCAATATCCTGTTGATTAAGAGAGAAATCTACAGTAATTGTTGGGACATATGATTGATCTAAAGGGATTGTTGAAATAACACAATCTATCTCTTTAAAATCATTTTCTGTACAATTTAGATACTCAATAAGAGACAATCTTTTGACAACAGTCAGCTTATTCGCAAAGACATTATGTAATCTTGCTTCCAACATACGTGCTGTTGCCTGTCCTGAACCACATACAAGATAAACGGCTTTTTTCTTGATAGAACCAGAGAAACACCTTTCTATCGCTGCACCAATATGTAAAGCGATATATCCTATGTCATCTTCAGGGAAAGTAATAATATTAGAAGATTGGCTAAGGATAGTCTTTGATATTTCAAATGGTAGAGGGTAGTTTGTTTTAATGGTATTTAATAAAGGGTTTTTATTCTCTAAATGAAGTTCCATCATTGATATTGAAGTGCGGAAATGATAGAAAAGATCAGATCTTAGTATTTTGTCATCCCTTAAGTCAAAATTATATCCTTTGTAGATGCCTTCTAGGAAAGAATCAATAAGATTATGGATAGATTGATCATCTATAGAATTATTATTGTACTTAATATTAGAAATAAAATGAAGTGAAATATATTGTTTTTCACCACGAGTAATTGTTATGTCATAATAATTACTTAATGACTCACATATCTCATTCATAATTTCCTCAATATTGTTGGGAATTTCTGTGTTATTCATAACACTAATGTAGTCATCATTAAGTATTCTGGAAATCATTAATGCAAAGTAAATAGTAAGATTTTTTAATTTATAATCATCTGTTTGAATTTCATGCTTATTGAAAACATTGATTAACAAAGAAACAATATAATTTACTTCAACATCGTTGTAGTAAATCTTTTCTCCTTTAGAAAATGCAGAAACAGTTGAATATTCATTTAACGGATATGTTTCATTCACGATACAATCTCGTTTATCAGATTCATTACCGATGATTTTTATTCCAACACCAGGTCTTACAATGTATTCAAGATTATAGAGTGGTAGGCTTTTTTTGATTATTTTTATGTAATTAGAGAATGTGTTTTTTGAAACATAAACTAAGTCTGCAAGCTCATCAGTTGAAATATAATCGTGTGAATATAGCAGTTTGTTCAATATGAAACGTATTCTATCTTCACTGGAATCAAGATCAATAGAATCAGATTCTTTAGATGTTATGCTATCTAGAAATGAATTGAACGTATCTTCATCATCAATTTCCAAATAATAGCCAGCTTTCCTTTTTAGCTGGACGCTTGCTCCCTGTAATTCATTGTTTAAATTATTGATATCGGTACGAATTGTACGCTCTGATACTTTGAATAAATCTGCTAGCTTTGCAGCAGTAGTGTAATCATTGCTACGTATATAGTTAAAAATATCTTCAATTCTTTTGTAATTAAACATGGTTATCCTCCTTTCTCTATCTTTATTATTAATATTAGCGACTTTTTAAAAATTGACAACCAAAACCATTTCCACTTAAAAGTGGAAGCGCTTATTATGATAACACTTACATTTCCTATTTGAAGTGGAAATTGCATAAATTGAGAAATGGAAGAAGATTATTTATACTAGGTATTGTCGAAGAGAGGTGAACAGCAATGAACGAATTACTAAACGAACAGACAACATTCCTGGATGTTGATGAGAAAGACAAAGATGGCATTCTTAAGTTTATCAGTCATAAAGCAAAACTGCTTGATATTACTGATGATGAAGATGCCTTATATCATGACTTTCTTGAAAGAGAAAAAGAATTCTCAACAGGATTACAAGATGGATTTGCAATCCCACATGCAAGAACAGATAACGTTAAGAAAGTAACAGTTATGTTCTTACGAAATAAAAATGGTATTGATTGGCAGACTCTAGATGACAAGCCAGTTAAATATATTTTCGCATTACTAGTACCTAAGCAGAGTGCTGGTGATGTGCATTTGAAGATGATTTCTTCACTTGCAACAGCATTATTAGAAGATGAATTTAAAGATACAATTATTTCATCAAATGATAAGGCTGAATTAACACGTTATATTTTAAAAATGATGGAGGAGGAAAATTAAAATGAAAGTTGTTGGTATTTCAGCTTGTCCAGCTGGTTTAGCTCATACTCCAATGGCTGCAAAAGCATTGGAAAAGGCTGGAAAGAAGATTGGTTTTGATGTCAAGATGGAACAGCAGGGTTCAATGGGGCAGGTTAATGCTATTACAAAAGAAGAAGCTCAGGCTGCTGACTTTGTACTCATTGCATCTGATCAGCATATTGAAGGTATGGACCGTTTTGAAGGTAAACCAGTTATTCGTGTCAATATTACTACTTGTATTAAGGCACCTGAAGCAGTTTTAAAGAAATGTGCTAAAGCTGTTGAAGAAAAAAAGGGATAAAAAAATTCATAGGCCTATTGCGGAGACCTATGAATACATACTATATAGTGAGTACGCATTCTCATTATATAGCAAAAAATTTATATTGAGGAGAAAAAGTTTATGAAAAAGTTTTTTAATGAAGCTAAAGGTCATATGATGACTGGTATCGGCTACATGTTACCACTTATCATCGGTGCTTCTTTAGTTGTTGCAATTCCATTAATTATCGCATTATGTACTGGTGTACAGACCCTAGATCCATATGCTAAGGCAACTGGATTCTATCATACTTTATGGCAGATTCAGCAAGTAGGTTGGGCTGGTATCGGTCTTGTTAATACAGTTCTTGCTGGTTTTATTGCTTACTCTATCGCTGAAAAGCCTGCTATCGGTGCTGGTTTAATCGGTGGTGCTATCGCTTCTAATTATCAGGAAGGTTTCTTAGGAGCTGTTATTGCTGGTTTCTTAGCTGGTTACACTGTAAGATGGTGCAAAAAGACATTTAACTTACCTGAATCATTCCAGTCAATGATGCCATTAGTTATTTCACCATTCTTTGCTACAGCTGTTATTGCTCTTGTAATGGGTGTTATCTTAAATACTCCATTATCAATGTTAAATACTGCATTAATTTCTTGGATTCGTACTATGACAAAATCTGGTACTAATCAGGTTCTCTTAGCTATCATTTTAGGTGCTATGATTGGTTCTGATATGGGTGGACCTATCAACAAAGCTGCTTGGATGGCAGGTAACGTATTAATGGCAGAAAAAATCTATCAGCCTAACGTTTATATTAACTGTGCAATTTGTATTCCACCACTAGCATATGCTATTTCTACTGTTATTAAGAGCAAATGCTATTCAGATTCTTTCAAAGATGCTGGTAAAGGTAACTGGGTAATGGGATTTGTTGGTATCACTGAAGGTGCTATCCCATTCACATTAGTAAAAGCGTCTCGTCTAGTTCCACTTAACATGATTGGTTGTGCATTAGGTGCTGCTGTAACATGTCTTTTAGGTGCTAAGGCTACTATTCCTCCAGTTGGTGGTATTTATGGTTTCATCACTATTGGTAGTGGATGGGCTTATTTAGTAGGTATGCTAGTAGGTGCATTATTCATTGCATTTGTTGCTCCATTACTTGCTAACTTCAACGTTGATCCAGATGCAGCAGACGAAACTATGACTGAAGACGACGTAGAAATTTCATTTGAATAAAATTTAATAAAGAAGGCACTGCCTTCTTTATTTTGTTAAGGAGAAGATTATGGCAAAGAAAATTCATATTGTTCCACATTTTCATTGGGACCGTGAATGGTATTTCACAACATCACGTTCAAAAATATATCTAATGAAAGATTTAGGAGATGTATTAGATACACTAGAAAAAGATCCTGAATTTAAATACTTCATGTTAGATGCACAAGGTTCATTATTAGATGACTATATTAAATGGAGACCAGAAGATGAGAATAGAATTAAAAGATTAGTACAGGCTCATCGTCTTGTTATTGGACCATGGTATACACAGAGTGATTTAATGGTTATTTCAGCTGAATCAATTGTTCGTAATATGTACTATGGCATGAAAACATGTCTTAAATATGGCCCATATATGAATGTTGGTTATGTACCAGATTCATTTGGTATGGCTGGAAATATGCCTCAGATCTATAATGCATTTGGAATTAAAGATACATTATTCTGGCGTGGTGTAACAAATGATATGGTTAAACATACAGACTATAACTGGCGTGGACATGATGGAAGTACAGTATTTGTAACTCAGATTCCTCATGGATACTATATCGGTGGTAATATTCCTGAAGATGATGAAGATGCAAAGAAGTTCTGGAAAAATGAATGTTTAATTAAAGCTGGAACTGGTGCAACAGACAATATTTATTTTCCAAATGGCTTCGATCAGGCTCCTATTAGAAGAAATCTTGTTGAATTAATAAAAAAACAGCAGGAAGCTGATCCGGAAAATACTTATGTTATTAGCTGTATTGAAGATTATATTAAAGATGTAAAAGCTGCACATCCTGAATTAGAAGAAGTAGAAGGAGAATTGATTTTAGGTAAACACAGTCGTGTACATAAATCTATATTCTCATCTCGTTCTGATTTAAAAGCTTTAAATACAAAGCTTCAGAATTATGTGACTCATGTTTTAGAACCTTTAATGACAATGTCTTATTCTTTAGGTAATGAGTATCCACATGGTCCAATGGAGACTATCTGGAAATTATTATTTGAAAATGCAGCACATGATTCAATTGGTTCATGTATTTCAGATACTGCCAATGAAGATGTTTATATGCGTTATAAACAGGTGAGAGATATCACAGATGCTTTGGTAGAATTACATACAAGACTTATTGCGACTCGTATTAAAAATAATGCTGATATGACTATTACATTGTTCAATACCTTACCATTTGTCAGAGATGAAGTTGTAACAGCGAAAGTTTATCTTCCGGGTACAGATTTTGCTTTGAAAGATAATAAAGGCAATGATGTAAATTATACAATTCTAGAATCAAAAGATTTAACTGATTATGTTTTATCTCAGACAATTAAGTTAAATCCAAGCAAGAAGGTTTATACACCTGAAAGTGTTATTGAAGCAACTATTGCTATTGTTGCTAAAGACCTTCCAGCAATGGGATATGTTCAGTATACTTTAGATTTCTCTCATTCTTCTAAGCAGGAATTAAAAGAATCTTCAACAGTAGAAAATGAATTCTATTCTATTCATTTAGAAGAAGATGGAACACTTACTATTGTCGATAAAGCAAATAACCATGTTTATAAGAATCAGGCAGTATTTGAAGAAAATGGTGATGGAGGAGATTCATTCAACTATTCACCAGCACATCAGGACTTAATAACATATTCAAAGGATCATTTAGTAGACAGCAATATTCAGGCTTCTGAATTATATACTTTATTAAATGCAGAATATAAATTACCAATTCCAAGTGATCTTGATGAACGTGCATTAGGTAAACGTTCAATTGAATTACCAGTTAAGATGTCTGTATCATTAAGAAAAGGGTCACCTGTTATTGATTTTGATGTACATGTAGATAATGTTGGTAAATCACATCGTTTATGTGTTGTATTTGATGCTGATCTTGTTTCAAAAGTAAATATTGCGGATGAACAGTTTGGTGCTATTGAAAGAGAAAATGTTCATAAAAAAGAAATGGCTCTTTATAATGCGGCACTAGAAAGATCAAAAACAGTAAAAGAAGAAGTGAATAATGACTTACCACTCAACTTCCAGCAGAGTGATACTACATGGCAGGAACCACCTATCTCTATTGAACCTACACAGAGCTTTGTAAGCTTAAGTAATAGTGAAAGAGGAATAGCATTAATTCCTCAGGGAGTACGTGAATATGAAGTGATTGATGATCATGCAATCCGTTTAACACTATTTAGAACTTACTCATTTATGGGTAAAGAAAATCTTATCTATCGTCCAGGACGTGCAAGTGGAGAACGTATTATTGAAACACGTGATGCTGAATTACAGAAACCACTTGATTTCTCATTTGGTTTCACAACTTTTGCAGGTGATTTCAATAGTGCACATATCGCAAATACAGCAAAAGCATACAATACTCCAGTTGTTGCAAGAGAGTATTCAGAATTCTTAAATGGTAGATTAATCTTCTCTGAACCTGAAGTAGAAGGTACAAAAGAAGATAGTTATTCATTATTCTCTACAGAAAATAAATTAGTTGTAAGTGCAATTAAGAAAGCTGAAGATAAAGATGGATATATTATCAGACTTTATAATGGACAGTTCCATGAAGAAGAAAGTGATACATTAGTATTTACTCAAAATATTAAGAAAGCATATTATGTAGATTTAAAAGAAGAGTATGCAGATAATATTGAAGTAGTAGATAATACTATTCAAGTTAAGCCTCTTACGCATTGTAAGTTCACAACAATTTATGTGGAAACAGAATAAATATGAACCCCAGGGATATTAATCCTTGGGGTGATTTCTTTTGTGTCAATAAAAAATATAATTATTTGTCTTAACACCTAATAATAGTTGGTGTGAAGCGCCAATTGCGTGCATGTGCAATTAGAAAGTAGTAAGATATATCGTAGGGTACTCTATTGGTTTCATTTACCAAAAGAGTTCATTTTAAACTTAAAGATATATGAAAAGTTAGTTTATATAATGGAGGAGGTTATTGTAAATAATATGGAAATGGATGATATTTACGAAGAAGAACAATTAAATCAAATTGAGATGAAAGAATCTGAGAAAAACAATAAAGGAGATATATCCGATTTGTTAGATAATGAAATTAAGACAAAAGGTATTGAGATGGAATCTGAACAAAATATTAAACAAGTTAAAGAATATAGAATTGATTTCAATGATAAATCACAAAAAATGTTGTTACCAAATAATACAAGTGAAGATTTCTTATCTAATATAAGACCAATAACAGAGAACTTAAATTTGTTGCCAAATAATATAGGCGAAGATTTCTTATCTAATATAAGACCAATAACAGAGAGATTGAATTCGTTATCTAAAGCAATTGGAAAGTTATCTTTCTCTATGGTAAAAGTAACTGAAGCAATGAACTCGTCAGCAATAAAATGGTTGCAAAAAATTGATTTTTCTCCACTTCAAAACGTCTTAAAAAGTATTACTAGAGGTTTGGATTTAGAGAGACTTAAAGCATTAAAGCAAGAATTTTTGCAAGCTATGTATGAATGTTATTGGTTTCCATATGTTGGTTCGGCAGATAGTATTAGTTTAATGTTAGATGTATTTGATATTTTAGCAACTAGTAGAGGGGCAAGTAAAAGAAGAGAGAAAAGAATAAATCGAGTCATTTTTTCGTATTATACAAATACTGAAATTAAGAATATCAAAAGACGATGGAAGAGTTCTGATTTAAAGCCACATATTAAAAAAATCTTAGGGCAAGCAATAGAAGCACATCTTCGAGGAGAGTATGTATTGACTATTTCTTGTCTTGCATCAATGTGGGAGAACTTGATTTATAATAGAGCAGGAATCACTACGCCTTTGCAACAGAAATATACAAAAGAAAAATTTAAAACATTATCTGAAAGGAATGGATTTGATGAAGTCTTTTCTGAATTTTATGATCATTTGATTCTAGGATATGTTAACTCTCCAGAAGATGTTATAGAGGGAGTGCCTAGTAGAAATGGATGTTTGCATGGTCATTATAACAAATATCCTAATAAGAAAGCTTCGTTAAATGCAATATTATTAACTGATTTTATTATTAATTTCCAAGTTGAAGAAGAAAATGAGACAGTAATAATTCAATGAAACAGCTAAGAAATTCGATAGTCTTATATAATGCAAAAAGTATTGATTGCTTCTTGAAAGAACGGTTCAAGCCGTTCTTTTTGTACTGTACTGATAAAAAAATATAATTATTAGTATTAACGCCTAATATAGTCAGTTCTAGAAAGACTACTAACAGCATATATGTAAATAAAAGAGTAAAACAACACTAAGTTTAAGAAAAATGTTGCTACTAGATCATTAAATTTAACTTAACGCCTATTTTTCTACTTTATAGCCGCCTAACTCAAATCATCATTTCTTGAATAGTTGTAAAATGATCTTAAAAGGTCCGGTGAGTGCTATGATAACTGAAAACCAGGTGAAAAACTATTTAAAATCTAAGGACAAGGATTATGTAAATAAACTTATCGAATCATTATATGAACAGGATGATGAAGACATTGATCCATCTCATAAGGCATGCCCTATATGTGGTTCAGTTCATTTCAAGAAGAATGGAAAAGATAAGAACGGACATCAGAGATATATCTGTCTTGACTGTCACAAGTCTTTTAGTGATAGAACCAATACCTTATTCTACTGGTCTCATTTTACTTTGGACCAGTGGCTTCACTTCATTGAACTGGAACTATATAAAATGCCTCTAGAGGGTGAGGCTCAAGTCTTGGAGACAAGCAAGACAACCTGCTTCTATATGCGTCATAAACTTTATCATGCAGCATCTGAAATCATGGGTCATCAGAAATTATCTGGTGAAGTTGAAATAGATACACAGTATAAAAGTATCAACCTAAAGGGAACACGCCCTCAGAATATGCCCAGATACTCAAAGAAAAGAGGTAAACAGGCTGCATATAGAGGAATATCTCATCATAAGGTTGCCATTGTATGTGTTACAGATGAAAATGATCATATGATGATGCAGGTATCAGGTCTTGGAAGTGAATCATTCGATAAATATAAAGCGAATGAAGACTACTTTGAAGATGTGAAAGAGTTCATATCAGATTCAAAGGCAAGCATACAGCAGTTTGCCAACTATCTTGAAGCAGTAAACAATAAGATAAAGACATCTCCCTTAGAGAAGAGATATCTTAGTGATGACGGAAAATCATTAGGTTCAGTCAATGAGATGATGACAGAAGTGAGCTCAATGATTTAAACAACAAGAGGTGTTGGAACCAGATATTTACAAGGTTATCTAGATTTTCTGCTTCTATAGAAGCAGGTTAAGTATAAGTTCAAGAAAAAGGAGATGGCTTCTGAAATTCTTAGAATGATTATAGATACAGAAGCTTTCTGTAATGAAATGGTAAGAGCTACACCTATGCCCATTTCGCTTAAGGAAGCCTATTACGAGTATCGTTATGGGATTTTTGCCGAATAAGATAACCTAAAACAACAATTTTCTTGAATTGAACGAAGTAAATTATTGAATTATTGATGGTTAAATGTAAAGAAAAAATAGACTTAAAAATTAATTTATATGTGTACTATAAATCTGATGATTCGTTAACAATTCTATTTTATCTCGAAAAAATAACAAAAAAATGAATTCAAAAATCAAATTTTTTATAATTTATTATTTACAAAGATTGAAATAAATATCATGACATATATAATTATAAATGTCATGATATTTAACTAGAAATTTAAATGTTTGATTGATATAATATAATAAATTTAATTGGAGGTAAGTGTAACATGCTTAAAAAATCAAAAAGTGTTACGCCTGAATATGAAGGAATTACTTCATTTCAAAAGGGTCAAGCGGCAAGATTGTTTAAAAAAGTTGTAGAGGAAGACCAAGTTCTCATTGTAAACAAACAAAATAAGCCTCAATCTGTAATCATATCTTATGATAGATACCTTCGACTTAAAAATCAAGGAATCGATATATGTTCAGCTGAAGGAGGTGAAGAGGAGTGACATCATTGAATGGTTATGGAGTGGTCTATACTCCAGAAACTTTAGCAAATTTTACAGCAAAATTACTACTCAGTGAAACAACGTTTAATATTTTTGATTCCAAAAACAATGTAACAGTTTTAGACCCTGCATGTGGCGAAGGAATGTTATTAAAAGAATTTAATCGTGAATTTAGAATTCATCACAATATTCCAATTCATAGTGTAGGAGTGGATATTGAAGAAGAAGTAATTCATAATAATAAAAAATCTTATAATGATACGTATCAGTTTATTTGTAAAAATACTATTATTCCTTCAAATAAATTAACTGCGATTAGCTACTGGAAGCATGAGATAAAAACCCCTTCATTTATAATTGCTAATCCTCCGTGGAGTTCAAAAAAAATATTTTCAAAATCCGATCTTTCTCGAGCAGGCTATGAATTTTATACAGGACAATATGATAGTTATGTCTTATTTATTGAATTATGTCTAAAGTTGGTTAAGAAAGATGGTATGTTGGCGTTTATCATACCTGATTCTCTTTTTTCTGGTGAGAACAAAATGTTGAGAGAATATTTGTTGAAACACACTCAAATTAGAGTTATTGCACGCTTAGGAGAGAAACTTTTTCCCCATATTAATAGAGCAACGAGTGTTATTATTCTAAAAAATAGTTTTCCTACACTAGATAGTACAACAACATGTTATAGACTTGATACAACGGATAGAAAAAAATTCTTGGCGGGTTCACTTGATATATTTGATTCCTATATTCAAAAAAAACATAGTGTGCTACAAAAACGATTTGAGGACAATCAAAATTATGTTTTTGACATAGATGCTCGAAGGGAAGAAGAATTCTTATTAAAAAAAATTGAAAATAATCATATTAATTGGAACGAAGTGTTTCACTTCGGAAGAGGTGTAGAAATTTCAAAATCTGGAATTGTAGTTAAATGTGAACATTGCCAATCTGTTCAAGGATATTCTAAAAAACATCTGAAGTTAGGTAGTAAAGTATGTCAAGCTTGCGGTAAGATTACAACAGTAAATGAATCTAATATCTTTAATATTATATCTAGAACTAATAAAACAGGATATGTTCCAATGTATGTTGGGGAAAATCTACATAGATATAGTTTTGATGGAATTAGATATATACTCCCCAATGTAAATGGTATCAATTACAAAAGTTCAAAACTATATTATCCTCCTAAGATACTAATAAGAAAAACAGGATTAGGAATATTTGCTTGTATCGACTATGAAAGCACCTATATAAGTCAGACTATTTATTCCTGTAACTTTATTCAAAAAAACAATCCTGTTCCCCTCGAATATTATTTAGGCGTTTTAAATTCTAGAGTTATATATTATTTTTATTTAAAAAAGTATGGGGAGAACGAATGGAAATCACATCCTTATTTGACAAAGAACATTATTTTTTCACTTCCAATTAGACAAGTTGATGATTCGAATTTGGAAGTATGTCAAAAAATCGCAAAATTAGTAAAAAAAATTCTAAAAAATTATTCTAGAGAACTAGATTTAGAAATAGAAAAACTAGTTTTAAAATTGTATAACATAAACCAAGAAGAGTGTGATATCATTATGAACGTTCTCAATAATCTTCCTGATTTAAATGCGTTTAATCACATGAAAATATCAATTGGAGAGTTATATGTATAGATATATAGGAAATAAGACAAAATTATTGCCAGTTTTAATGGAAATTATTGCTGAAGAGGCTCCTTTAAATGCTACTATTGTTGATTTGATGTCTGGAACAGGAAGTGTTGCAGTTTCTTTAAGACAAAGAGGATATCATGTAATTGCGTCTGACATGATGACATATTCTAAACATCATTTGGTAACACAGTTATTGTTGAATGAGCCTCCATCATTTAAAAAAATAATTGAATATTTAAATATTAGAAATACTGATTTATCGGGATATGAATCGATTTTGAGTTATTTGAATTCTCTTCCTGAGAAAGAAAGCTATTTCTTTAATGAATTTTCACCAGATGGGACTCCAAGTAATGGATCTCCTAGTAGAAAGTATTTCACATCTCAAAATGCAAAAAAAATAGATGCTATTAGAGAAGAAATTAATTCATGGATTGAAAAGAGTTTAATAACATCAGAAGAAGAATCTGTATTAAAGCATACGTTGATTATGTCAGTTAATGATATAGCGAACATTTCGGGAACATACGGATATTTTTTATCTAAATTTAATGCAAAGTCTTTAGAACCTATTATGTTACGTCCCGTTCAATTTATTCACGATGAAAACATACATAATGTAGTAATTCAAGGGTTCGCAGAAGATATAGCATCCTCAATAACTGCAGATGTATGTTATATTGATCCCCCTTATATGAAACGTCAATATGCAGCTAATTATCATATTTTGGAAACCATTGCGCGAGGAGATTTTCCAGAAACAATTGGTAAAAGTGGCTTACGAAACTGGTGGGATCAACATTCTAAATTCTGTACTAAAACCAAAATAAGAGAGTCATTCTCTAAGGTAATTACTGAAATGAACTGTAACAAGTTCATAATTAGTTATAGTGAAGATGGGTTGCTATCATTAAATGAATTAATAGATTTATTTTCTAAATTTGGTGAAGTGAAATATAGAACAATTGAACATTCAAGATTTAGAAGCAATAAGAGTAATCTTTCAAAAAAACTTAATGAATATGTTATTATCTTATCGAAAAAAGAAAGCATAGAATAAGGAATCCTTCATTTTTGAGGGGGTCAATAAAAAAACTTGCTTTAAATAATTGGTGTGTTCATTTGTAAAGGGCAGTCATTCTGACTGCCCTTTATCGCGCTCATATTACTTCTATTCAAATGTTTTATTAGTACTTTTTCTTATAATATCCCCTCTTCATCCTTTTCTTTTAATTGACTCATCAATAGCGTAAGTGGAAGGATTAGAGGATTTATTAAGAGAATATATCAGTCTGTTTTTCATTCTTGCAAAGTTTTGATATCCATATGCATTTAAAAGTGTGCCCACAGATTTAGAGATGATCTTTCTAAGGCTAAAAAATATTTAGAGCAAAATTCTAATCTTCACAATAATTAAAGACCCAGAATAAATTGCACTTTTTTTATCATTTGCAATAGGCTTTGAAAGTAGTTGCTTCCAAGGTGAAATTATCTTTGATATTTCCACGACACTCATAATAATGTATCACTTTTGCAGTGCTACTTAGCCCATAAAATCTGTAAATACAGTATTGTTCACCTTTATCTTCGGATACTTCAACTTCATTAGCTGTTACATCAAAAGGTTTGTTTTTTCCTCCAGTAGTTGATTTTACCTCTATATATTTTTCACGATAGTCCGTGTCAACTTTCTCGAAAGATAATATATCGTAACCCAGTCCATCACCAATTGACTGAGAGACATGTTCTATTCGTTCCGCTAAATCAGCTCTACCTTCTGAAATTAGTCTTTCTTTTTCTACTTCGATTGCCAAAAGTTCACCGATATCACCTATCATTTTAAGATTTTTGTTTCTTCTTATATAGTTAACATCTTTTGAGATAGTTCTTATTGCTGAACGAACTCTTTTTTTCTTTAATTGAGGTGCTTCTACTTTTTTAATAGTTACTTTTGAAGTATTTAAAGCAAGTGAAATATCTTTGTTAGCATATTCTACTGCATCATCAGAAACTTCATTAAAATCTCTAGGTAAATCAATATTACCAATTTCATTGTCTGCAGCAGAGCCAACAGCAAACGGCGAATCTTTGTCATTAACAAAACGTAAATATTGGTCATCATAGAATATGATACCTTGATGTTTTCCTTTGGAAAAAATATCTTCTAATCCTACTCCTGACGGCCATGTATTAGGTAATTTATCAGAGTTTATGTAGGTTGCGTAATATTTTATATCATTGTTCTCACTGGCTGTTTTTATAATGAGGATGTACAGATTATCAATGATACTAGGATAATTTTTTTCGTAGATATAATTTCCACTACTGTCTTGATTCGGTTCTGGGAACCCATTTTGAGGTTGCCATGCTGGATGTCGATGTTTAACATTCTGTCTTGAAATACGATAATCTTTTCTACCAGTTCTTGGCGCTAGTTCAAGATCTGCTGAAACTGTGCTGCCAACTACAATAGCATTAAATGTGTATTTTTTTCTTGGTAATTTTGATTCCTTATCCCAAAATTCTGGTGTGTTATAGATATCATCTGCATTTTTAAACATTTCATCAAGTTCATCTTGGCTGTAACCGGCTGCTTGTATATAAGTCTGACCACCTCCACCAACAGGTTTTTTTATGCCATACATGTTAGTAAAGTCAGAATCTTGAATTTTGTGATATAAGATAGCTATAATATGTTCTCTCATTTTATTCCTCCATGAAATCAAAAATTTTATCATATGATGATATATGTAATGCTTTTTTGAATGCCCAAAGCTGTTGTGGTGATATGTTATGTGTCCCTGCTTCGATTTTCACCCAACACTCTCTAGTAGTATCACATCCCAATAATTGCATATATTTTGTGAGTTCAGTCACTCCAGGTCCTGCCTCTAATCGAAGCATTTTTAAATGATATCCAAACTCCTTTGAACCTTTAATCTTTTGCATAACTTCTCACCTCCGAAACAAATACGGTTCTATAATACATATTATATTACAATTTAATTACTGGACCGAACCGTAAATGGTTCGTTATTTAATAATTTACTGGGTATAAATAAAAGAAATGAATTGATATTATTTGAGTAAATATCTCAAACTTGTTAACATGATTATTCCACTTTAGTTGATTGATCACTCATTCCGATTAGGTTGACCAAGTGTTCCGATACTCTTGACCAACTAACCATTTTCGTGAAATTCCGACGGGGGTGACCAACCATTCCGATGAACCTGATCACCTAAAAATCCTGACTGTAAATAAAGTACGGCCAGGATTTTTTTTAACTGCTTCTCATTGACTTATCGCCAAAGATTTTTATTGTCTGTGATTTTGATATTATTTTATCCATTATTGCATCAGCTAAAGCACCTCCCCCAAGCTTACTGTGCCATCCTGCAACATCAAACTGAGAGCAGAATACTGTTGAATGAATACGATATCTCTTTTCAAGTATTTCAAGAATATCCTGCTGTTCGGCATTATTAGTCCCTATCAACAGCCATTCGTCCAGTATTAAAAGATCACACTTTATGTATTGATTTATTCTCTTTCTGTAGTTTCCCTGAACCTTTGCAAGATCTAATTCAGCTAATAAATCAGGAAGTCTTACATACATTACCTTCAGGGTTGCATTACATGCCTCTACACCTAGTGCATAGGCAATATATGATTACCACTTCCTGTAGCACCAACTATGATGAGATTCTCATGTTTCTTGATATATTCATTAGTTGCAAGTCTTTCAATCTGATTCTTATTATATGTATCTCTGTTTATTGTTGCTTCCTCCATAATATGATGAACCTCTGATAATCACATACCTATCATCAATCAACTATTCTTCTTCTGTTTTTCTATTATCTTGATTATACGCAATAATTAATATAGTATTCTTATGGCGGGGCACAGCTAAGTGTTGAAGTGCCATATGGCATGCTTCCTCAAGTTGCTTGGATGAATATGAGCCTGCCAACTTTAATATTGATCTGCAGCCGTTATATGCTTGTTGTTCTGCTTTATAATTATGTACATATTGGTAGAATACTGACCAGAATTTGCCATATAAACGTCTATGAGAACAGATACGTTTCTTCTTGTAATGGACTTCAATGACGCTTCTAGTGATTCATATATCAACTCTATGCTGATTATTTGCAAGAAACTGCACCACCTATTTGGTGGTCTTTTGTACTACCATGTTATTAACCCCTAATAACAGTAGTTATAGAACATTAAACTAGTGCTATTCAATCAAAAAAAGAATAAAATAGAAGTATATGTATATAGAAGATAGTCTAAGTAATTATTAATAAATAATGGAGGGTTAACATGGAAGTACATAAAGGAAACATATTTGGAATACTAAATGGAGACAAACAATTTCTTATTCCTGTATATCAAAGATACTATAGCTGGGAATTAGAACAATGTAAACGTCTATGGAATGATATTGTTGTAATGCAGAAAGAAAAGAAAGTAGGGCACTTTGTAGGTTCAATAGTAAATATTGCTGAACAGGCTATGCCTACTGGAATACAGAAATATATGATCATTGATGGTCAACAACGTCTTACTACACTTACTTTACTATTAATCGCATTACGTAATTATGCATTAAATAATCCAGATGATAAGACTATAAATGCACATCGTATAGATGGAATGCTTTTAAAGAATGAATTTGAGTCTGGTGAAGACAGATATAAATTATTATTAACTGATAACGATAAAGATATTCTTATTAGTCTTGTAGAAAGAAAACCTATAAAAGAAGGTGTTAAGTCTAGACTCTTAGATAATTACAAGTTCTTTACATCAAAGATAGATAATCATGAATTAACACCTGCTGAAACCTATGAAGCAATTGGTAAACTCTTGATAGTTAATATTACTTTAGATAGACAAACTGATGATGCACAAGCTATCTTTGAAAGTCTAAACTCAACAGGTAAAGAGTTATCTGAATCTGATTTAATAAGAAACTATATTTTGATGGGATTAGAGCCTACAGAACAAACATATATCTATGAGCATTTATGGAGACCTATGGAACAACTCTTTGTTTATGAAACACAAGAAAAAGTCATGGATGCTTTTTTTCGTCATTATTTAACTATGAAAATGACAAGTATTCCAAAACAAGGCCGTGTTTATGAAACATTTAAGTTATTCCATATGAATAGTGAATTTAATACAATCAGAGAACTTTGTGAAGACTTAATAGAATATGCTCGTTATTATACAAATATTGTATATAAGAGAAGTGATGACAAGGAACTAAAACAACTCTATGATGATATAATCGATTTAAGAATGGAAGTCTCTTACCCATTCTTATTAAAAGTTCATCATGATTGTAATGAAGGTCTCATTACAACTGATGATTTAAAAGAAATCCTAAGATATTGTATTAGTTATGTCTTCAGAAGAAGCATTTGTGGTCTAGCAACAAACTCAATGAATAAAACATTTGCAATATTTAAAAACTCGATCCACAACGATGATTACATGAATTCTGTAAAAGCATCATTTATGCTTTTACAGACATATAAAGAGTTTCCAAATGATGAGCAGTTTTCTTCTTCATTTGTAATTCATGACATGTATAATATGCGTACGAGAAACTATGTATTGAGTAGATTAGAAAACTACGATAATAAAGCGCCAATTAATATTGGTAATTATACAATTGAACACATTATGCCTCAGAATAAGAATCTTTCAGAAGAATGGCAAAAAGAACTTGGGGACAATTGGAAAGAAATACAAAAGATGTATATTCATACAATTGGTAACTTGACTCTTACTGCTTATAATTCTGAAATGAGTGATCATTCTTTCAAAGATAAAATGAATATGGATGGTGGATTTAAAGAGAGTGCTTTAAGACTTAATAAGTATGTTGTGAGTGTTTCAGAATGGAATGAAGAACATATAAAGGAAAGAGCAAAACAGCTATGTGATAAAGCATTAAAAATATGGCCTTATCCTGATTTAACTGACGAAGTACTTGAATCATATAAGCCTGATGAAAACACATCACAGGAATATTCATTAGAAACATATGATATGAATTCTTTAAGTAAAACTCTATTTGAAGCCTTAGATAAAAGAATATTGAATCTATCACCACAGGTAAAACGTGAATATAAGAAACGCTATGTAGCATATAAGTTAGATACTAATTTTGTAGACATTATTTTCCAAAAGAAAGGATTACGTATTAGTGTTAATATGAAATTTAGTGAAGTATATGATCCTAAAGGTATTTGTAAAGATATAACAAATTTAGGTAGATGGGGAAATGGTGATGTGGAAGTAAGTATGAGAGAAGTTTCTGAAATTGATCAAGTAATGGAAATTATAGAGCAAAGCTTTAATATACAGAATGATGAATAGGGTTTAAAAGTAAATCTAATAAAGTTAGTTTGTATTTTTGTTTCGATTGCTGATAGAGGATTAAATGCATTGAATTCTAGCAAGTAATATATATGTAGTAGAGGATAACTAATATGAAAGAAGAAACAGTAAGTAGAATTAGAAAATTCACAGAAGACAGAGACTGGGATCAATTCCATTCACCAGCTAATCTAGCTAAGTCTATAGTAATAGAAGCAGCAGAACTATTAGAATGTTTTCAGTGGTCTGATGACAATTATGATTTACAGCATGTTAAAGAAGAACTAGCTGATGTAATTGTATATAGTCAAAATCTATTAGATAAGCTAGGATTAGATGCTGATGAGATAGTGAATATGAAGATGAGTCAGAATGAAGCAAAGTACCCTGTAGAGAAGGCTAAGGGTAAGAGTGATAAGTATACAGAACTATAAGATGTTAGGGCGTGTAAGTACAATTAAACAAATATACAAAAGGGAATTCCGTCTTTGAATCGGAAATCCCTTTTCAGATTTATGATTTTTTCAATCAATACTATAGTGGTCTTCAATTAAGTATGTACAGAATGTGATTTATTGTTTTATAAAGGAGGTAAGAAATTGCTGTTATGGACAAACTTAAAATCAATAATAAGTATGAAACAATAAAAGTAATAATAGATGGTGAAGAATATGATTGTATAATAAGATTTTCTGTGTCAGATCATATCCTATTTGAAAAACAGAGAAATTTAGGATACTCTGGAAAAGAAGCTATTAAGAGTTCCATAGTTAAAAATCTTGTAGGTATTGAAACTGAAAAAAGAGAAGAGTTGTTAGCAAATGGCAGTACAGTATCAGATTCTATTATGGAGATGTATATAAGCAAGGTGACTGATGGGGATACAATTATGAAGAAGGCTTATGATGTGGCTGAAGGGGATTGCTATGAGAGGTTCGATGTTGCGTTAAAAGAATCCACGAAAAAACTATTAGAGCAACTACAACCCAAATTATCTGAACTAATCAAACCAAATTTTCATCTTGAGTCCATGAAAATTAATATTCCAGGTTATAATCAAAATATTGGACAAATGACAAAAACAATCGCTCAAATAGTTAAACCAATGATGGATGCTCAAGAAATGTTGAAGCCATTTTTTAATCAAATATCTGAACTTAGTAAAAGTATCTCAAAATATTATTCAATCATTACTACGACTCTGAGTGATATCATTAAAAGAGTAAGAATTCCATCATTCAGTGAAGAAGAAAAAGAACAAATCAAAGGTTCCTACGAGGAATGGGGTAAATACGGCTGGACTCCTATACCAAATGCATCAATATCATTTTATTTTAATCCTCCAGTTGATATGAAGGATGCTAATAGGAAGGCATTAAAATACTGTAAGAACGAAGATATGAAAGAACTCTTTGAAGAAATGAAAACTAAATCCGGAATTAAACAATCAGATCTTGAAGAAGCTATATTTTGTTTTGAAAACAAAAAATATAAATCTTGTGCCATGATTTTATTTGCTCTTTTAGATTCTAAACTAATTAGATTTCAAAAGGATGAAGATAGGAGTAAGCGTAATAATTTACGACCATCTGGTCAAAAAGCAGCAAAAAATATTGAAAAGAGATATGATTCGGAAGAAGAAAAAAATCTCTATAGA
Organism: uncultured Catenibacterium sp.; assembly: GCA_900540685.1. Lineage (GTDB taxonomy): Bacteria > Bacillota_I > Bacilli_A > Erysipelotrichales > Coprobacillaceae > Catenibacterium. The sequence continues at coordinate 21,120 of UQGS01000024.1, forward strand.
TTATTCGAAGCAGCAAATATTTTTGGTTGTATTGATAAATTTTTCGAACCCGGAAATGATTTTAAATGTCAGCCAAAAACTATTAATAGAAATTTTTTGGAGCATGGCATGCTTACTAAACAAGTTAGGAGAATGGATTGTGTTCAGTTATTTTTGCTGTATTATAATTTTGTGAAGTTACTTGAATGGATTAAAGAATAGTTTTATTGCTTTAAACAAAATGTGAATGTTAGAATCTTTATATATCATATAAATAATATATTGTATATTTTATGATTAAAAATATGCGGTAGTATGAATATTGATTATGATGAAGTGTATGGTGTTAGCGCCATTTATAATGACAATAAGTATTATTAGTAAATAAGTAAAACATCGAGAAAATATTTTGCATATAGTATTTTTTTAGTTTACTGTTCCGCTAATATAAGACCACTTGTTACGGTGGAGAAGTCCACCATGCCTTCTCTATTACTATTGTTTTTTTGTGTATTCTTCACGTAATGATTTTTTATGTAAAATAATCAGATATGAATTAATAATTATTCCACTTTAGTTGACCACACATTACGATTGGGTTGACCAAGTGTTCCGATATGCCTGACCAACAATTCCGACAAGATTGATCAACTAATTAATTTATATATATTTCCTAGAATGGTTAACACCCGTTCTTTTTAAAATATGAATTATTTTTATTAACCCCTCATAAAAGGCACTATAGAACCCTAACTCAATACATTTCTTTTAAAAATAGACTACAATAGAACTATAGAAAGAAGATGCATTAAGAAGGGAACATCAATCATATGAAAGAAAATCACAATAAAGATAACATATTATTCTATTTCGTATTATTCAGTTTTATTGTTTCAATATTATTAGGGCTTATAATACTTATTGCAGATTTCATGAAAGGTCCAATACCTAATTATCTAAAGTATGGCTTTAAGACTACAGAAGTCAAAAAAATGTACCAAAAAGAATATGTGCCAGAAATACAAGAATATATTCAAACAAGTGATCTTCCAGATGTGACTATTAAGGTAGATCGTTGTTCATATGCTGAATACAATAAAGCATATGGTGTACCTGTATATCAACTAGACTTCACTTATTCAAATCATACAGTTGATGATTATTATGAATCAGCTATTGAATCTAAACGTGGTGCAAAAGACTTATTCTATAAGATACTAGAAGTAAACGGGAATAAGAATTATTATGAGAATGAATCTAAAATATCTTGGGATGGTGAACCTTTTGAATCAGAAGGAAGAATGGTGTTATTTCAAGAAGATGATAGATTTATAATGAAATTATCTGGTGACAAGCATAATTATGAAATAGAAAATCAACAGTATTATGATAAGCTCACTATTGATGGTGAATTAGTATATGAACTAAATAAACCTGGACCAAGCACTTACACTCCATCAAAACCTAAGAAGGAATACAATAGTTATGAATCAAGTGAATCATATAGTTCCTATAATGATGGTTACAATTCAGCAATAGATGATGGTGATTATGATCATGATAGATATCGTACTGATCCTTCTTATAGACAAGGTGTAGATGATGGTTTTGATGAAACAGATGAAGATTATTAAGGGGTGATTTAAATGTATGAAAGTTTAACTAAATATTTAGATGAGTTTACAGGAACAGAATTTGGTGCATGGATTATTGATAAGAAGAATGATGGAACACCAGAACATCCACTTGAATTCCCTTTTGTGGACTATTCAAGAGTTGTAGACCAGTTTATTCAGGATGTATATTCTTTTGTGGATAATCACGAAGAGATGGGATTACATAGCTATATAAAAATCCTAGAAGACAATGGTATCAAATGGAGTTGGGAACCAATGGTTAATGCAGAAGTAGATCATTTAGATGCTCAATGTATTATTGCCTTAATTTTTGGTGCTATTCGTGCAGATAGATTTGGTGAAGGGACATTACTTGCATTCTTAAAAGATGGTTTAATTACAAAATGGCTAGAAAGACTAAAAACATTAGACGCAGATAGTTAAACATTCTACAATGATTTCTTTCTCAACCTATCAATAGATAAACTTATGTAATGATCATCTATAAGTATAAAACAAGACAATTAATTAAAAAAACACTTGAACAAGTACAATGAAAGTGCTATCATTTCACTGTATGAAAAACGTATAGGATTGTTACTATTGAATTAGGCAAGACCAGAGTAAAACTTCTTATTAGAGGGGGTACTTTGGTCTTTTTTGTTGGTCCTATATAAAAAGGAAAGGAAAACGTATAATGAACAAAAAACAAGGTGTTATTGGATTAGTTGCTACAGTTATGATTGCAAATGCTGCATTTGTTGATGTAAGACCGGTTTATGCTGTAGAAAACTTAAATCTTGCTAAAGGATGTACTGTTAATGCAAGTAGTTATGAAGTGAATGCTACATCACCAGATAAAGCAGTAGATGGTGATATTACAACTCGCTGGGGAACAGCACAGAATAAGGCAGACAATGAATGGATTGAAATTAATCTAGGAGAAGAAAAGACAGTACGTCAGATTAATATCAATTTTGAAAGAACTGATGATGCACAGAATATTCTAGGTTATAAGATTGAATTAGAAGAAAACGGACAATATAAAGAAGTATATAGAAAGACTACTAAGGCAAAACAGAATGAAATCATTCAGTTAGATAAAGATCATCAAGCGACTAAAGTAAAAGTCACTGTACTTTCTGCAGATGCAGGTACAATCAACTGGAAGAATGTAGGTATCAATGAAATTGAAGTATATAGTCAATTAATTGAAGAAGCAGATGCGACACCTAATAAGAACCATATGGCTAACGCTACAATCACTGCATCAAGTAGTGAAGCTAATACACTTAGTCCAGATAAAGTAAAAGATGGAAGCACAGAAAAAGCCAATCGCTGGGCAAGTGATTATGAAACGCCTACTACTAATATCTGGCTTAATACTAAATTTGCTGGATTGACTCTAGTTAAGGAACTTAAGATTCATTTCTTTGAAAGAGATGTAGCTCCAATGCCATCTAACGTAAAGAGCTTTGATATTAAATACAAAGATAAAGATGGTAAAGAAAAACTTGCTCAAAGCTTTACTAATAAGACAAAAGGTGATGGATATGATAATGAAGTTGTTATTAGATTCAAAGAACCTATTGAAGCAAAAGAATTAAAGCTTTGTAACTTTGTTGCTGAAGCAACGTCTTGGAACAATGTAAGTATTGCTGAAATGGAAGTTTATTCTAATGAACAAACAGCACAGAAAGCAACTCTAAACTCTGTTGTCTCTTCTATTGAATCTCAGAGTAAAACAATTGAAGCAGATGTGAATACATTAGATATGCCAGCTGTACCAGCAGGATTTACTGTAAGAATCAATGGTGCAGACCTTGAACAGATCATTGGTGCTGATGGTAAGATTGTTCATCCACTAGTAGACAAGAATGTAAAGGTCTCTTATGTAGTTACAGAAACTGAAACAGGAAAAGAAAAGAAGACTGCAGATGTTGACTATGTTGTAAAAGGCATAAATAAACAGTTTGCAAATAAGAATACAAAACCTACTGTTATTCCAGAAATCCAGGAATGGCATTCAAACTCAACAGAAAAGATTTCTGTTAACTCATTAAAGACAGTGACTTATACAAATGATAAGTTAAAAGCTGTTGTAGATGAATTTGTACGTGATTATAAAGATTTCACAGGTATTAACCTTACAGTGAAAAAAGGTGCTTCTCAGGCTAATGCATTCAACTTTGAATTAAAAGCACCAGATACTCTTCTAGGTGATGAAGGATATACAATGGATATCCAGAAAGACCGTATCAATGTTGCTTCTGTTCATACAACAGGTAACATGTATGGTATGCAGACAATCCTTCAGATGTATAAAGAAGACAATGAAGGCTATAAGATTGGTAAAATGCGTGACTATCCTCGCTTTAAGACACGTGGATTCTTATTTGATGTAGCACGTAAACCAGTTTCATTAGATATGATGAAGGATGTTGCAAGAACAATGCGTTACTATAAGATGAATGACTTCCAGGCTCATTTATCTGATAACTATATCTTCCTAGAACAATATGGTAAAGGTGATCAAGAAAACGAAGCATTTAAAGCCTATGAAGCATTCCGTCTAGAATCAGGATTATCTAACGATAAAGGTGAAACACCTACTGCAACAGACTATTCTATCTCTAAGAAGGACTTCAGAGAATTCATCCAGGGTGAAAGAGCACTTGGTATGAATGTAGTTCCTGAAATTGATGTACCTGCTCATGCTACTTCATTCACTAAAGTATGGCCAGAATTAATGGTTCAGAACAAAGTATCACCATTAAATGGAAATAGACCACTTATTGACCATCTTGATGTCTCTAAGAAAGAAACAAAAGATAAGATTAAGGAAATCTTTGATGATTATACAAAAGGTGCTAATCCAGTATTTGATGGTGAAACAACTGTACATATTGGTGCAGATGAATTCTTATCAAACTATACAGCATATCGTGGATTCGTAAATGACTTAGTTCCACACCTAAAACAAACAAATACAGTACGTATGTGGGGTGGTTTATCTTGGATCAAAGATAATCCAGTGACACAGATTAAGAAAGAAGCTATTGATAATGTAGAAATGAATCTCTGGTCAGCTGACTGGGCAGATGGTCTTGAAATGTATGATATGGGCTATAAGCTTATTAATACAATTGATGACTTTGGTTATATGGTTCCAAATGGAAACAAAGGACGTGCCAATGCTTATGGAGATTTATTAAACGTAAATAGAATCTTCAATCAGTTTGAAGCAAATAAAGTAAGAGTCAAAGGTGGTTCTTATAAATATGTTCCTGCTGGTGATGATCAGATGCTAGGTGCTGCATTCGCATTATGGAGTGATAACATCGATAAGAGTGCATCAGGTTTAAGTGAATCTGATTTATATTGGCGTTTCTTTGACGCATTACCATTCTATGCTGAAAAGACATGGGCTGCCACTGGTAAGGAAAAAGGTAGTGCTGATGCTCTTGCTAAAGTGGCTCAGGATAAGGGAACAGGACCTAATACAAATCCTTACTACAAAGAAAATAAAAAAGGTGAAAACTATGAAAGCTATGATTTCAATAATGGCTTAAAAGATAGTTCTGAAAACAAACGTGATCTTAAAGCAGGTAAGAATACTGAAATCAAAGATAATGCGTTAGTATTAAAGGATGGTGTAAGTTATGTTACTTCACCAATCAAAGAATTAGGTAATGGTAATAAGTTATCATTTGATATTAAACTAAACAAACCAGCAAAACCTGGAGATATCTTATTTGAAGCAGATGCTGATTATGGAACACATGATATCAGAATCATGGAAGATGGTAAGTTAGGTTTCACTAGAGAACTTTATAACTACTACTTTGATTATGAATTACCAGTAGGTAAGACAGTTAATATCTCTATCACTACAGCTCAGCAGAAGACAAGTTTATATGTCAATGGTGAATATGTATGTGATGCAAAAGGTAAGTTTATTCACAATGATATGGTGAAGAAAGACAATATCACTCACTCAACATTCGCATTACCATTAGAAAGAATTGGTTCTAAGACAGAAACAGTATCTGCAGTGATTGATAATGTAGTAGTGACTGAAAAAGCACCAGAAGTAGATCTTTATAATAAAGCATCTTGGACTGGTAAAGCTGAATCAGAAACACCTACTTCTCATGGTGGAAACAATGAAGGTATTATCGGTATGGCATTTGATAATAAACCTTCTACAATCTGGCATTCAGACTGGTCACAGTCTACAAAGGATAAGGTTCCAACAACATCTGGTGCCCCAGGTACAGGTAAGGGTGCTGATGGAAGTATTTGGACAGAAATTTCATTTGATAAAGCTTATGAAATCAACCAGGTATCATTCACACCACGTCAGGATTCTAACAGTGGTCAGGTCACTAAAGCATCACTCTATATCCAGACTGAAAAGAATGGTGAATGGGTAGAAGTGGCGAAAGATCAGACATTTGAAGCAAATAAATCAGAAAAAACATTTACTTTTGATACACAGAATGTATATGGATTCAAGTTTGTAGCATCTGAATCAAATGATGGCTGGGTCGCTATCTCTGAATTCAACATTGCGAATAAAGATGTCACTAATAACACTTATACTGTTTATGTAGAAGCAGAAAAAGGTGGTAAAGTAAGTGGTGGTCAGGAAGTAAAAGCAGGTAAGTCTGTAACTATTACTGCAACACCTAATAGAGGTTATGTATTTAAGGGATGGTATCGTCCTAATGGTGATAAAGTATCTGATAAAGCAGAATACACATTTAAGGTAACAGGTAATACAGCTTTAATTGCGAAGTTTGAAAAATCTGCAGAAGCAGATGTAAAGATCAAAGATGTTCAGAAGCTAGATGATTTAACTGTTGTGAAAGGTACAACATTCGATGAATTAAATCTACCAAACAAAGTATCTATTACATTAGAAAACAATGAAACAGAAGAAGTAGATGTAACATGGAATAAAGATGCTTATAAGGCTAATGAATGTGGTACATATGTATTAGAAGGTACTCTTACATTACCTGAAGGCGTTGTAAACCCAGATGGCTTGAAAGTCGTTGTAAAAGTAACAGTAGAAAACAAGAAGTATACAGTTGCAGTAGAAAGTGATCAGAACAAGGGTACTGTCTCTATGGATAAAGCAGATGGTATTTATGAAGAAGGCACAAATGTGACTGTAACAGCTAAGGCAAATGAAGGTTATGAATTTGTGAACTGGACAGATGAAAATGGAAGAGAAGTAAGTACTTCTAACCCATATACATTTGAAGCAACTACAAACACTACTCTAAAAGCAAACTTCAAGAAAGTTGAAGTTACTCCAGCTAAACCATCATCACAGGATATCCTAGATGACTTACTTGCAGGTAATAAAGTACAGACAATCGTTTCTAAAGGACAGACACAGTATGTACTTCCTGAAGTACCAGAAGGCTATAATATTACTATTACTAAGGTAAGTCCTGAAGGTATTATCGCATTAGATGGTAAAGTGACAACTCCTAAAAAGGATACAGATGTGATCGTTACTATTACTGTAACTGATGCAGAAGGAAAGACTGCAAGTCATGACTTTACTGTAAAAGTAATTGGACTTAATGAAGTAGATAAGGAAACTTCAAAAGATCCTGAAACAGGAAAAGATACACCTAAAGATCCTTCTCAGGATAAGAAACCAGCAAAGACAGGTGATGCAACATCAATTGCAGGCTGGATCTCTATGATGACAGTAGCAGGTGCTATGTTACTTAAGAGAAAGAAAAGATCATAATACTTAAATTGGTCTGAGAGATAGCGAAAGCTATCTCTTTTTTGAGTTTTAAAACAAAGAAAAAACCCACGACATAAATCGTGAGCAATGGAGTCAACTTAAGAAGTTGGCTCTTTTTTATCGCCTTTTTTCCTACTATGAGTGTATATTTGTACAAATGTAGTT